>CAYVBI010000464.1:0-1005 GCA_964448985.1 uncultured Dehalococcoidales bacterium | reverse complement strand
ACAGAAGAATTATCAGAGCCAGGATAACGAATAGTACGATCTTGCCGGCGCCGCCTTTTTTCTTCACTTCAGCCTCCTTAAATTTTGTTAATCGACAGGTAGTTATTCAGGCCATATTAATCAACGGCAGGGGCGGTTTATGCCTGCATGCCGCCTTGGAACATTACGTGTAGAATTTGGCCACCCTTTCAAACGGCTCACGGATGCTGCGGAACTTGTTGGCCGGATTTTTATCATCCTCATAGCCGATCGGTATACCCATCACCATCAGCTTGCATGGCGGCAGTCCCAGCACGCTGCGCAGTACATCCGGGTAGAGAACGGGCATCAGGGCCGGTATGGTGCCCAGCCCGTGCGCGGTGGCGAGCAGCATGATGTTCTGCGCAATAAGTCCGCAGTCGAAGATGTTCCATATATTTGTGCCGTTGTCCGCGTGGTGGAATTCGCTGTCGATCATGATATATATACAGCTCGGCGCACCCCACAGCCTGAAGCCGAACTGTTGCCATTCCATGCGTTTCTGCTTGTCCTCGCGCGCCACCCCCAGCTTCTCCAGCACCCCGGCCTGAACTGCCGAGCGCCGCGATTTCCAGGGCTCCGGGTACTGCAAGGATATGGGCACATCCAGGTTCGGCATATTTGTGGAATTGTCCATGAAGGCCTGCTTGATCTCCTCCAGCTTCGCGCCGCTGACGATGACAAATTCCCAGGGCTGGCTATTGGAGGCGGAGGGGGCGCGCAGCGCACCCTCGACGATCTTTTTCAAAATATTCTGAGGGATGGGGTCGGGTTTAAAAGCGCGTACAGAGTGTCTCTTGTCGATAGCGCCCAAAACATCCATGGCTGCAGCCTCCTGTTGTCAATGGTTGAAAACGGTCAACATATAATAGCGCCAAAGGGCTTGGTGGTACAATAAATGTATTGTGCCAGCGACAAAGAGTCATTCTCCTGAAACCATTTCCAACGATCCCACCGGGCTGACGCGGATGTTCCGCGCGCTGCGTT
>CAYVBI010000463.1:0-1019 GCA_964448985.1 uncultured Dehalococcoidales bacterium | reverse complement strand
TAGACAAGGCAAACGCTCAATGCAATTAAAAATTATTGCATCCTCATGTATAATATTGGCTTAGTGGAAGTGAAATCTTACGGTGTGAAAGAGGTAAGTTACTCGATCATTGATAGATGCAGGACTTGTTAAAGTGAGAATTACACGAAGAAGAGACAGGAGGTAAAGCAGTGCCGAAGCAGAGAATTCTAAATTGCCCCTTGAAATTCAACAGCAAGACACTCGAGGCGGACGGGTTTGTCAAGAAGGAGTCATGCCTGTGCGATGAAGACCATTGCGCCTGGTGGCGGCCCGGCACAAGCATGTGCGCGGTCAACAACCTGATCGAGGTGATGAATAAACTGGAGTTGACTGCCGGGCTGCAACTCAAGACGCTGTTACCCGATTTCCAGACTAGGACGAACATAGTTGATGTTGAAAGGTAAAAGCTGGTAGCTGGTCGATAGGTCCGGTGCCTCAATTAATCGTGATCTCTGACCGGTTGCCCCGGCAGGGAAAGATTTAGTGATTTGAGTTATAATGTAGCGCGAAATTAAACAATCAAGGAGGTCTTATGGCTTACGATACGCTATTACTGGAAAGGGAGGGTGCGGTCGGAATAATTACCCTTAACAGGCCACCGGTAAACCCGTTCAATTACGCGGCGATCGATAACCTTGGAAAGGCATATGCCGAACTGGAGAATGACAAGTCTGTCCGCTCCATTATCATTACCGGCGGGGGTGAAAAAGCCTTTTCGGCCGGTTTTGATATTTCCAGTTTCGCCGATCCCATGAATATATGGTTGCCCAGGTTGGGTCACATGATTTATAGTCGCATCGAGAGGGGACCCAAGCCGGTTGTCGCCGCCATCAACGGCTTTGCCCTTGGCGGCGGATTCGAGCTGGCCATGGCCTGCCATTTCCGGGTAATGGTAGACGCCGAGAAGGCCACATTGGGCCTGCCGGAGATCAACCTCGGGATTATACCGGGATGGGGCGGTACACAGAGGCTGCCCAGGCTGATCGGGCGCACCAGGG
>CAYVBI010000462.1:0-1022 GCA_964448985.1 uncultured Dehalococcoidales bacterium | reverse complement strand
GCCTGCCGCGGTACATAGCGGGCTGGATCCCGCGTGTAAAGGGATACTCGCCCGGGTAACCCAGGGACGACTGATAATCGAAATCGGGCAGGTCCTCCGGCGTGTAGAGAGGGTCGATATTTATCCCCGAGCTGGTTTCAAAGCTCTCCCGTCTGCCGGCAAAACTCTTTATAGCCTTTGCCAGCGTAGTTTGCTGCCACTTCGGTTTGCTGTTGCTCATATACGGCTCCTTACCAACTGGCTCAGCTCATTTAAGTTGCCTATCAAGTGCCGATTCCTGATCCACTAATATGATGAAAACTTAAGAGCATCTTGTAATCAGTGGCTTAAGAATCATGTCGAATAATATCATATCTCCACCTGCTCTTTATTATCCTGTGCCATGCATAATGCATCATGCAACTGCGGAATCGCAGTATTGGCTCGGATTATCGGATTAAAGGAACGTGTAAGAGACTCAACCAGGGTAGGAGTGATTGACATCCTGCCTTCTACCGGGCGTGCCTGAGCCGAGCGGCGGCTTTACCGCTACGTTGTGCTCACCGGCTGATATGCATATCTTTGCGATGCTGCAATCTTTGCGTAAGTCCTGGGGGTCAGGTCAACCAGCGTAATGTGTCCGAGGGAAGAGATCATCAGGTCCCGCACCGTGAAGCGTTCCAGGATGGTATGGTAAAACTGCCCTTCCAGATAAAGAGACACGAAACCATGAACAATGCTCCATACATTAATAGCCTCTACGTCCGAGGGCCCGGGCCGAAGCAGACCCGCGGCCTGGCAGTTCTCGACAATACAAACGAGTTGAGAGAAACATTTATAGGACAACTCGACATACTCCGAATAATCCTTCTCTCTCTCCAGCACGCCGGATAATGTCACTTTGAAATGAGCCGAGTCGCTGAGCGCAAACTGAATATATGCCCAACCGGCTTCGATCAACTGCCGGATGGGTTTGCCCCTGTAGCGCCTGATCACGTCCTCCGTATGCTCACATATTATGCGAAGGCCTTCCGTCGAGATAG
>CAYVBI010000461.1:0-1023 GCA_964448985.1 uncultured Dehalococcoidales bacterium | reverse complement strand
CCGTTTCGTCGGCCACCGCCACGCCGGACGACGATGTGTCAACCAGGCTGCGGTACTTTATTTCGCTCTCGATCAGCGCTTTTCCCGCCAGCCTGCGTTCCGTGATATCGCGCGAGATGCCGATCACGCGGTTGAATTTTCCCTGTTCATCGCCGGTAACGCTGAAGGATGTCTCGGTCCATATAGTCGAACCATCCTTGCAGAATACCTCCATCTCACCAGTGTATGTGACCGGGCCACTGCCGGGATGGCTCTCAAGTTCCGATATGGCCACTGCCACTCCGTTTATCACCGTTTCGATCGATGAAGGTGCGACGACCTGTTCCATCTTAAACTGCAGCATCTCTTCCGGTGTAAAGCCCCTTTGTTTTAAAACCGACGGGCTGAAGTAGGTGTAGCGGAGGTATTTATCCATGGACCATATTGCGTCGCTGGTGTTCTCCGCGATAACGTTATAGCTCTCCTGACTTCTCTGCAGCTCGCGCCTGGTTCTGAAGCGTTCTATTACAATGCCGATATCAGCAGCTATGGTCTCCAGCGAATTGCGGATGACATCGGCCATGTTGTTCATGGTATGCGAATAAACGCCCAGGGATGCCAGGACCTGCTCACCGTGCAGCACGGGTATGGTTGCGTTGAAGGTCAGGCCATCCGGCCTCAACTCTTCGTCAAAGGGTGGTGTGAATTCCTCGCTCTTCGCATAGAGGGGCAGGCCTTTCATGAGCAGGCGGGCCCACCTGGTGCCGGCCGGCAGGACCGATAACTTCTCTACCAGCGCAGGGGTTAAGCCGCGATAGCAGACTGCCCGGAAATCGCCGGTTTCTTCATCACGTAAATAAATAGCCCCCGAATCGAATTCGGCTATATCGATAGCGGCCTCGAGGCATAGTCTGCTGGCAGTCTCAAGGTCGGTTATGCCGATCAGTGATAGGGCCAGGTCACGGCGCACCCTGCCGCGTTCCTCCGATCGCCTGCGCTCGGTGATATCTGTAATAAAATTGAGTGTGGCCGGCCGTTCCTCCC
>CAYVBI010000460.1:0-1029 GCA_964448985.1 uncultured Dehalococcoidales bacterium | reverse complement strand
CCTTGAAAGGGGCCATGATTTCCTCTATGTCTGCTATGACAACGAAGCCTATATGAATACCGGCATCCAGCGCTCCAGCGAGACGCCTTTCGGCGCCTCCACCACCACGGCGCCCGCGGGCAAAGACAGTATGGGGCAGCATACCTGGAAGAAGAATATGGCCGCCATAGCCGCGGCCCACAATATACCGTATGTAGCGACGTCATGCTCCAGCTATCCGTTTGACATAATGTCTAAGGTTGAGAAGGCGGTCAAGATCAAAGGGCCTTCATACATCCACATTTTGTCGGTCTGCCCCACCGGCTGGCGCTGCGCCTCCAACCTGACTATTAAGATGGGCAGGCTGTCGGTGGAGACGGGCATTTTCCCGGTTTATGAGATTGAGGACGGCAAGTATAAGCTGAATATCGATCTGCCCAGTTTGAGGCCGGTCGAGGACTACCTTAAGCTGCAGGGCAGGTATCGTCACCTGACAAAGGACAACACGGCCATAATACAGGCAAAGGCAATAGAAGAGTATAACAGGATCAGGCAGCTTTCGGGGCTGAAGGCCATAAAATGAAAGATAAAGTAGCCGGGATTATCAAGAAATACGACGGCGACAGCAGCCAGCTGGTGTCCATTCTGCAGGACATCCAGGCTGAGTATAACTACCTGCCGCGCACGGCGCTGGATAAGCTGAGCAAGAAGCTTGATATACCGCAGAGCCATGTATACAGCATGGCGACTTTTTTTCGTGCGTTCAGCCTGAAGGAAAGGGGCAAGCACATCGTGAATGTCTGCCAGGGCACGGCCTGCCATGTGCGCGGCGCCGACCTGATACTGGAATCGCTTGAGCGCCAGCTCGGTGTCAAGCGCGGCCAGACCACCGCGGACCGGGGCTTCACGCTGGAGACCGTGAACTGTATGGGTTGCTGCGCCACCGGCCCGGTGGTCAAAATAGATGATGAATTCTTCGGGCATATGACCAACGATAAGGTCGAGCCCATGTTAAATAAATTTAAAGAATAGTACTGATGGCAAGTAAAT
>CAYVBI010000459.1:0-1030 GCA_964448985.1 uncultured Dehalococcoidales bacterium | reverse complement strand
TTCATGATCCGCAAAACTAACATTATGGCTGGTACCAAAAAGGGGTGAGGACCATGAATACGCATTTGGCGCTGGCGAGGTATTCATAATGCTAGGAGCAATAGAGTTCTTACGCTACTGTGTTTTTAGGAAGAAGGGCACGCGGAAGGGCCAGAAGCTTTCTACAGCTGGCTTGTATGTGAGCATACTGGGTGCACTTCTTGTAGTTGGATGGGTAATAGCATATTTCATTGGTTGGCTCAAGTAGCAGATTACCTCAATCCATCCACTGGCCTCAACTTGAAGCTTTCAAATGGCATAGGCAAGGTTACTATGGTTAGCGTTTTTATAATAATAGCCCGATAGCCCCATCTTAAAATTTAGAAAAATCCAATGTGGCGGATATTGGGAATGACTATCGTAGAATTTTACGATTGCAACTTTAAATAAGTGCGTTTTATTCCGAGAAATATAGCAGTATAATTAGAGCAAGACTCAGGTCTGGCAACAATATAGGAGGACAAGATGGGTAAAGGAACATGGAAACCGGGAAATCATCATCCTATACCTCAAAAATCAGACTTCGCCACAGAAAATCCAAAATTGTATGCAGCAACTTACAAAAATCTGACTATTCCTCTCTCAGGCGAAGAGCATGTTGAAGCTCACAGCGATATAAAAGAAGTCGGTCGTATTGGAAGTATTGCGCGTATCGATAAGCGGAAATCGCAGGGTAAGTCTTAACTATTGCCTCAACCCATCCACCGGACTGAACCTCTTGTGTGCCTCCACTGCGTCATAGCATCCTACAGCCTGACAATATCTGTTCGTCATCATCAACGTAGTATGCCCGAGTAGCCTTTGCAGCATTAGACTATCTCCACCATTCTTAAGCCATAACGTAGCAAATGTATGTCTCAATAAATGTGGATGCACTGCTATACCTGTCTTCTTTGCCAGATGAATAAACAGTGTCTCAACGCTTGAATCCTTCAAACCAGTACCTTCCTTGATTATCCATAACTTATCACAATGTCCGTTCAATACCTGT
>CAYVBI010000458.1:0-1045 GCA_964448985.1 uncultured Dehalococcoidales bacterium | reverse complement strand
TGTATGACCCTCTCTGCCGCAACGTCGCGCAGGCCAAAGAGAAGGGCTTTTTGAAACATCTGGATATCAAGGTGTTCGAGGGCGCGGGCGCGTACATCTGCGGTGAGGAGTCGGCCCTCATGAATTCCATAGAGGGGCAGAGGGGTGAATCGCGCTACAAACCGCCTTATCCTCCGCAGCGCGGGCTGTGGAACATGCCGACCATCATCAATAACGTCGAGACCCTGATGAATATCCCCCGCATCATCGATAAAGGAGCCGGCTGGTTCAGCGCTATGGGAACGGGCAGGAGCAGGGGCACCAAGGTCTTCAGCGTCAGCGGTGACGTCGCCAGGCCCGGGGTCTACGAGCTGGAGATGGGCAGCCCGCTGAAAGAGCTGGTTGTTGGCCTGGCCGGCGCAGAATATATCAAAGCGGTGCAAATAGGAGGGGCGACGGGCAATATCATCCCCGGGTACATGATCGATACACCCCTGTCACACGAGACGTTCCTGGGGTCGGGCGCAGTGGTGGTCTTTAATTCGACGCGGGACATCATCGACATCGTATACAACGACATGCGCTTCCTCAGCGAGGAGTCGTGCGGAAAATGCACGCCCTGCCGCGAGGGGACCGAGGTCATGCTGGAGATATTGGGCAGGCTGACCCGGGGAGAGGGCGAAGCAGGGGATATAAGCAAACTGGAGGACCTGGCACAGGCGATGGCTCTGGCATCGCTGTGCGGGCTGGGGCAGGCGGCGGCTGTGCCCGTGCTGGACTCATTGAAATATTTCCGGGATGAGTATACCGATCTGATCGATCAGTCCCTGTTCCTGCGAAGCTATCTGGGAAGCGAAATATACAAATCTGAGGAGGTCGTGATATGACCAGGCAGTCGGAAATCGAAAAAGAACGAATGCAGGAGATGTTCGACAACCTTGGGGCGGACAAGTATCCGCTGAAGGAATATAAATCTATAGGCAAGAAACTACCCCGTAAGCTGGACGGCCCGCCCAAGGCTTCAGGTGAGGCTGTCTACACCATGGACATACAGCTTCCCGGCATG
>CAYVBI010000457.1:0-1049 GCA_964448985.1 uncultured Dehalococcoidales bacterium | reverse complement strand
CTTTCAGCAACGCGTTCTTCTTGCTGAGAACAATATCCCCAGGGGATGGGTTAGCACTTATGGTAGAATAGGAAAGCATATAGGGGTTAGCAGGGGGGCACGAGCTGTTGGAAATGCTTTGGCAGGTAATCCTTTCCCCATTATCATTCCCTGTCATCGAGCAATTAGATCTGATCGGACACTGGGAGGATATCAGGGAGGCATGGAAATGAAGCGAGCCTTACTTGAATTTGAAGGAATAAAAATATCTAAAACTGGAAAAGTAATTGCACCGAGATATTATTATTAGAACGGTTTTATATTTTCTTAATAGATTTTGAGTTTTAATTAATATGAATTATCTTGTAAGGTTTAAATGGATTTACGGCTAGTTTGGTATAAATTTTAAAAGGAATTATTCAAATATTATGATAAATCATTGGAAAAGAATCACTATAATTATACCCCTATTGATTGGTTATATCGGTTTAGACCAATTTACAAAATACCTTGCAAGAAAAATACTCGTTCCCGGTTCTGTTATTCGTTTTCTGGGTGATACGGTTAGATTACAGTATGCCGAAAACAAAGGGATTTATTTGAGCCTTGGTTCTAAATTACCTGATGAGATTAGATTCTGGTTTTTTACCGTGGCTGTATCTGTTATGCTTTCTTTTTTGTTCTTATTTTTAATTTTTTCGAAAAAAATGTCATTTTTCCCAACCATCGCTTTGACCCTTATATTATGTGGCGGAATTGGTAACTTGATTGACCGAATATTCCATCAAGGCGTGGTTATCGATATGATTAATTTCGGTATTGGAAATTTACGAACCGGCATACTTAATTTGGCGGATTTAGCAATAACTTTTGGTGGCGGATTGATGATTTACCATGTACTATTTAATGATCACCTGAACAATCCATCATCACCTGTTCCGCTAATGAAAAGTACAAATTTATCATCCACTGATGAAAATCAGTTTTCCGATTAGCCACGACTTCTTTTAAATTCTGTAAGGAAAAAACTGCATTTTTAAAAAAAGAAGGATTTTATAAATCTTTTGTCG
>CAYVBI010000456.1:0-1060 GCA_964448985.1 uncultured Dehalococcoidales bacterium | reverse complement strand
GGACTTCAACCGCGTCAGGATAGGCATATCCAGGCCGTCCAATACCGGCAGCCGGCACGGGGACGAAGATGAAATAGTGGATTACGTGCTGGGTGATTTCCCCCCGGAAGAAGAGGACATCATTCAGTCGTCAGTAACAGGTGTTGCCGAAGCGGTGGAGTGCTTGCTGAAAGACGGCATTGAAATCGCCATGAACAGGTTCAACAGGCGCGGGGTCGGCCTTTAAATTTGTGGATATGAGTGATGATCCATGCGTTCTTTTAAGCGTATAGAAGTCTGCCTTTCGGAGTTGGTATCTCGCGTCCTGAGGTTTTAGCCGTTTCTATCCATTCAGCGATTATCACTTGAATGTTTCTTACCGTTTCTTCATAAGTTGTGCCATCAGCCATACATCCCGGAAGCTCTGGAACCTCGGCTATGTATGCTTCATCTGCATCACTCCAATATACTATCACTTCGTATTTATACATCGTCGTTCTCCTTATGAAGCGTATATTTCAATATTAAACCTCTCACCTGCTTAACCTGATAAACTTTAGCCCTGCCATCTTTTAGAGGCTGTAAATTTATGATTTCAGTAATACCGGGTTTTGTGTAAATATGATGATCCCCTTTAATGCGCTCTTTAAAACCTAAGCTTGACAAGAGATTCCTCAACTCGTTGAATCTGATGTTTGTATCGGAAAGCCCGGATAGTATTTTCTCTAAAATTAGCCCGCCTCTTATCCACTATTTTCACTGTTATTATATGATTGCAACAGCCCATTGTAAAAGCAGTCGTGTGTCTATTCCGCAAATATACCAATATCCTCCAGCTTTCATTACCTGTTGGCCGAAGTGATGGAGTGCCGGTTGAATTCAAGTGTAAAGTTTCGATATATCCCTTATGATCCCTGCGATTTCCTTACGCAGACTTATGGGCTGCAGAACCTCCACTTTCTCACCCCACTCCCGTCCGTTCAATTCACATTGTCCCTGTTAAAAAACGGGTGGTATAATGACACAGCTTTGGATGGTGGCAGTAACAGCATGAAAATAAAGAGCATCAGCGCACGCGAGA
>CAYVBI010000455.1:0-1071 GCA_964448985.1 uncultured Dehalococcoidales bacterium | reverse complement strand
GAATACAAAACGACTTTTAATCAGCTTATAAACGACCTGTTGTCCGGAAAAACATTTTACGAACTGATAGATTGGAAAAGGTTCGTGCAAAAGGAGTCCACAGTCTTTATCGTTGTTGACGCACAGAATGACATTGTTCATAAGGACGGCAACTTAAATTTCACGGGGACCTGGAAGGTCGCCGAAGAACTGGGGCTGGTTCAGAATATCAAAAATATTGTCGCAGCCTGCAGAAAAAAGGAAATACCAGTGATTTGGGTTCGCCAGACATTCCTGGCGGGAGGGAAAGATCTTTTTCCGGGCTCCTATTTTGAAGCACTTATCAGCTTCCTCCGCACCGCCATACCGGACCTGATGCTGGGCGATACGTGGAATATCGATATCGTCGACGAGCTTAAGGCAGTTATGGAACCCAAAGACCTGGTCATCGACAAACGCCTCTGGAGCACCTTCGAGGGGACGAACCTGCAGACTTATCTCCATTATCTGGGCACAAAGACTATTATCGTTTGCGGATGTGAAATCGACCAGTGCGTGGAAGCTACTATACGAAGCGGATGGGACCGTGGCTACCTGTCCGTACTTGTTAGCGACGCATCGGCCACCGCCAATATTGAAACCACCAAATTGGCCTGCCAGAGAATGGGCCTGATGATGGCGCCCGTATTGACG
The DNA here is from genome assembly GCA_964448985.1 of uncultured Dehalococcoidales bacterium. Classification (GTDB taxonomy): domain Bacteria; phylum Chloroflexota; class Dehalococcoidia; order GIF9; family UBA5629; genus CAIMUM01. Next base: position 399 of record CAYVBI010000455.1, on the reverse strand, counting down.
GCAAATGAAGTGGTCAGCCTGATAAACAACCTGTAGATCGGCAGGTAAAGAACCAATTGCAGCGGAAAATCGAGGGTCGGGCTTATCCAGCCCTCGGGTAACTTACATGCGGCAGCTACTATGAAGAATGCTAATTCGAAAGTAATCGTCGGCAAAGTCACATGTAATAGTCTAAAAGTAGAATTTGATAAATTTGCCGGATAAGGAGGACATCATGAGTGTAAAACCATTGAGCGGAATCAAAGTACTCGACCTGACCTGGATATATGCCGGGCCCTTTGCCACCCAAATACTCGGCGATTTGGGCGCGGAGATTATTAAAATTGAAGCTGCCCCGGTAGGCGATAAGACCAGGATCATACCGCCCTTTAAAAATAATTACAGCGGCTATTTCGCCAC
>CAYVBI010000454.1:0-1073 GCA_964448985.1 uncultured Dehalococcoidales bacterium | reverse complement strand
GATTTAATCGCTCCCCTGCGTGCCATAGACGGTTTCTCGTGCATATTACAGGAGGATCGGTCTTCGGTTCTGACGGCCGATGGCCGCCATTGCCTGGAGGTGGTGCGGAATAACACTCAGCAGATGGGCGCATTGATCAATCATCTTTTGGATTTCTCGCGCCTGAGCCGCCAGCCGCTGAAGACGCAACCCGTCATGCCGGAGAAAATGGTTCGAGAAGTCCTGGGAGAACTGAAGGACGAACAGAAGGGACGCGAAGTTGATGTGCGGGTGGGGGATTTGCCGCCGTGCCAGGCTGATCCAATTATGCTCCGGCAAGTGTATGCCAATCTGATTTCGAATGCCCTTAAGTTCACGCGCCGGCGGGAGCAGGCCGTCATTGAAATCGGCTGTCAGGAACAGGGCGGCGAAAGCGTCTATTTTGTCAAGGACAATGGCGCGGGCTTTGATATGAAATACGCGGGCAAGATTTTTACGGTGTTCCAGCGCCTCCACAAAGCCGAGGAATATGAAGGCACCGGCGTTGGGTTAGCCAACGTCAAACAGATTGTCCGGCGGCATGGCGGGCGTGTTTGGATCGAGGCGGCGCCGGATAAGGGCGCGACCGTTTATTTTACGTTAAGTGGGAGGAGTGCAGTATGACGGAGACCGCTCAGCCAGACATTGTCGTGGTGGAAGATAATCCCAATGATGTGGAATTGTTGTTTCATGCCCTGCATGCAAACGGTGTTTCCTGGAACATCCGTATTGTGCGCGATGGCGCCGAAGCGCTCGAATATTTCTTTGGCTCAGCCGGAAAGGAAGGCGCCAACCTCGCCGGCCTGAAACTTATTTTAATTGATGTCAAGTTGCCTAAAGTGGATGGATTGGAAGTGCTTAAGCAACTTAAGGCCGACCCCCGTACCCGTCCGGTGCCGGTGGTGATGTTATCCACATCCCAATCAGAGTATGACATCATGACCAGTTATCAGTTGGGTGCCAATAGTTACATTGCGAAGCCGGTGGATTTCAAGGAATTTGCGGAAATAATCCGTTACGTAGCGACCTATTGGACCAAGTGTAATGCTTTACCG
>CAYVBI010000453.1:0-1074 GCA_964448985.1 uncultured Dehalococcoidales bacterium | reverse complement strand
AAAACTGGCTGGACAGAAATAATTCTAATTAAGACTAATATATTAAAGTGGTGCCCCTAACTATTGAAAAGTCGAACCTTATTTTAAAAGAATTAATGAAATTTAAGGAATTTAATAACTAGATTTTGGTGTCCCTTTGTTTGGAAAATTGGAATCAGATTATTATTGAACCAATTGGAAATAAAAGAAATAAAAATTGGGCCCTAAAAATAGGGCCCTAAAATCTTCAGGATAAATATCACCAGAAAAAAAATCAAACATTAAACATTTTATTCAATATTTTCTATAGTCAAGCCTGGATTCCACTGTGTTGCAGCAACTGTTTTACCTATTTGATCAGTAGAACCAACTTCAGTATTTATTGCTACCTGTATATTATATGTACCATCGGGTAAATCAGAATCCTGAATCTTATAATTGAAACTACCTTTACCTTCAATATTAGTCATAAAAGAAGTTAGTTTGAAATAACCCAAAGGAGCATAAATAAAAAGATAATCTCCAGTATACCCTGTTAAGTTCCTTACCCAAACAAAATATTCAGAATCCGGATCAAGTCCCCTTATAACACCATTAATTATTAAATCATTTTTCCCCTTAGGATTAACTATAATAACGTGGCCATCATATGGTTGATCATAAATAACATTGTCAGAACTTCCTCCAGAGACATTATACAAAGTTGTTTTCTGAGAACCAGCGCCGCCATTTCCTGCAAAGATTAAAGTTGGGGTAATAGTAAGAACTAAAGCAGCTATAACTATAAATATTATTGCTTTTTTCATTATTTTCACCTCCTTTTTATAAAAAATAAAAGGAAAAAAATTCAATTATTAAAAAATTTTAATATTTTTTTTTATAAATGTCAAAATATTAGTATAAATACTTAATATAATAATTAAATAAGTATTATAAATATTTAAAATTACAGGGATAATAATAGTATATTTTTAAGAATTTATTGTGAAAATTAATCTTTTATTAAAAAAAGTTATCAATTTGGTAAATGAGATAAATTAAATAAGTTTTTCTGAAGTATAAATAATTATATAAAAATAATTTAATATAAGTATT
>CAYVBI010000452.1:0-1079 GCA_964448985.1 uncultured Dehalococcoidales bacterium | reverse complement strand
GACAACCCCGCACGATTATTATTTTTGGAGGTTACAAGTTGAGACACATTTTCCAAGGTCTTCTTACTCTATTCATGGGGATATTAATGGTCCTGCCTGCCGTAGCGCCTGCGCAGGCAGATTCCAGCAAAGTCAATCCGGTCCCGCTGATAAGGAAACAGGCGCTGATGATCAAGGTCAACAATTCGGTTGAGGTGGGCCAGCCGGTGACTATCAGTGTTTTCAGCAGACGCAGTAACGAGACAATTGCAGGAGCCCCGGTCTACGCAGTAAAAACCAGCGATAGGGTCGGCCCGGCTGACCCCGGCAATTATACTACCCTTACCGATGAGTTCGAAGCGCTGATAGAATGCGATGGAACGTTTATTGGGACAACCGGCAGCGACGGCACGATATCAGCTGTCCTGTCCGAGGCCGGCCGCTACTTGCTGGTGGCTACCAAAGACGGCTTCATACCCGGCTTTGCCAGGCTACAGGTTAAAGAGGATGGCCAAAAGTTCAGGTTGAACCTGCAGGCCCCGACCTCTTTTCCCGCCGGTCAACAGGTCATGATCAAAGTGACCTATGGTGTTTCAGGACAGGCAGCGGAGAATGCCACCATCTGCGCCATCAGAACTCCCAATGCGTTGCCACCAACTGTTAAGCCCGCGCCGGTACCTGCCGAAAACGGCACTGCCACCCAGATGATCATAGACCAGCAGGCCTCCATCATAATCGATGCCGAGCAGGAGGATGCATTGGCCGGCCGGCTCGGCAAAAGGGAGATAATTCTGGGCAACAGCAACAGCGCGGGGGAGGTCACCTATACTTTCAAAGATCCTGGCATGTACATGCTGCTGGTCAGGAAGAAGGGCTACCTGCCGGGCGCTCGAAGGATCAACATCCAGTCGGACACGACGTTGAAGTCGCTTGAAGTTAAAGTAGTCTTTAACACGGCGCCCGGTCAGCCCGCCACCATACAGATCACAGAAAAAAGCAGCAGCCAGCCGGTGGAGGGGGCAGCAGTCTATTCACTAAAAGTGGATAACAACAAGGATATAAAACAAATGCCTCCCACAGCCAACAACGTCAAGGCGCAA
>CAYVBI010000451.1:0-1081 GCA_964448985.1 uncultured Dehalococcoidales bacterium | reverse complement strand
TCTACCGCACCATGCACGACCTGTCGGAATCGCCGCGCGCTTCCTACGGCGGCATCGAGCGTGAGCTATCGGGAATCGCCCTGGAAGTGGAGCTTCAGTCGCTGCTGCAAAAGGTACGGCGCAAACGGCTCATCAGGACCAATGTTTACCGGCGACGCAACGAGATGGCTCTGGCCCTGCATAAAAAGTTCGCCCGCCAGGACCTCACCGGCGTCAGCCAGCGAATACTATGGGGACATGTGCTGCCGCAGGACCGCGCGCGTGAGGCCCAGGACGAACAGCTCATGGTGCAGTCGGGCATCCACTCCCGGCGCACCGCCATGGATAACCTGGCCGTGCGCGATCCAGAGGCCGAGTTTGAAAAATGGATGGCCGAACGCCGGCGCATTCTGGAAATGAACAGCGAGTTTAAGGCGCAGCCCGCCTACGGCAAAGCGAGAGAGAGAAGCACGGCCGCGGAGATGGATACTGCGCTTTAAAAACAGGTGGTACCAGGGCGGGCAGCGGCTACGAGAATAATTTTAATCATTTAATTTCGTAAATATCCCTTCGATGTCCTGCGAAATATATTACGGCAATATCGTCTTTTGCCGTATAAATAACTCTCCAGTCACCTATACGTAATTTGAACATACCCTTAAGATCACCTGCCAGAGGCTCAGGAGTTACTTTATTAAAATTTGCAGCAAGCCAGGAAACCTTTCTTATTATTCTCCCGGCAACAAGTTTGTCCAGCTTTTCAAGGTCGCTGAGTGCTCTCTCAGTCCATTCGACCTTAATCAAACCTGCTTGCTACCTCTTGATGGGCAACCTTTTGGCGGGGATTTTTCAATCGGCTCTGTAATTCTTCTCTGAATTCAGCCCTTAAAACCAGCCCTGAATCAGGGTCGCCAAAAAACTCAAGCATTTTTTGCTCAATCAGGCGTTCAAGGTCATCCACTGTCAGGTCTTTTAGCTTGCTCATTTTAGATATACTCTCTCTTCTACCACTCAATTATAATGCATTTCCCCCGCCGGCGACATATTGCCATTGTCCATACAAAATCAATCGTACTACTATGGACTCTGTCCTCCTACGGCA
>CAYVBI010000450.1:0-1083 GCA_964448985.1 uncultured Dehalococcoidales bacterium | reverse complement strand
CCACTTTTATTCCCGGCACATCAATAATGGCATCCTTTAAAACTCTCGGATTTTCTTCGTCATTCATCCCTCTTGCTCCTTGCTTTTAAAACTATTTTATCTGAAGCTTCAATCTAATCTCTTTTTTAAATTATTGCTTATTATACTATTCGATAAAATAAATTGAAAACCCTCTTTTTTGTGAATTTATTTTTGTTTTCAGAAGAAGAGCTTATTGTACGCCCTTTTAAATAATGTAGGGGTCGAATTTATTCGACCCGCATGAATGCCGGGCGGGGAGTCCTGCTCGCTTAGGGTAACAACAATTAAGAAAATAACAGACAGAAAAACCTTATATTTCAAGGCTTTTGAGTGATGATTGCGAAAAACGTCCATATTTGTATTATTTTTACTTGACCTATACTTTACCCTACAAAAATTGCTCTTTTTAGTCAAATTTTCACCCTTTTTAAAATATGAAAAGGTTTACATTTTAACTATAAACAAGCTTTATAAATTGATATTACTTCTTCCAGAGATAATTTATAGGGATCTGAAGATTTAAAAAGCGAACCCATGGTATCCATCGAATTTTTGGCTAATATTTCTGCCTCTTCTTTTCTAATACCAAAATTACTAAGTTTAAGGTCTTCCATACCAATATTTTTAATAAGTTTTTTCAGAGCAGAAATAAAAGCAAATGCTTTTTCTTTTTCAGGAAGAAGATCAACATTTTCTCCCATAGCTTTTGCCAAATCTACAAACCTCTCGGGGCATTTTACTGCCATAAAGCTAAAATATGCTACAGATAAAGCGATTAAACCTGCTCCATGAGGCAGCTCCGGATGAAAAGCACTAAGAGCATGCTGCATAGAATGGTGGGAGACACAGGAAGACAAAGACTCAACTATTCCTGCTTCTGTACTGGCCCAGGCAACAGCTGAACGTGCTTCCAAGTTTTTACCTTTATGAACAGCTACAGGAAGATATTTTGTGATAAGACTTACTGTTTCTAAGGCATACATATCGCTTGCCGGTTGATTTTTTACAGATAGATATCCTTCTGCAGAATGGAAAAAAGCATCCATCCCTTGATAAGCAGTA
>CAYVBI010000449.1:0-1089 GCA_964448985.1 uncultured Dehalococcoidales bacterium | reverse complement strand
TATATCCCTGCGCAAAGAAAAGGTCCTCGTTGCTCTGAGCGAATATGTGGGGTATACCGTGTTCGTCCGTCCTTACCTCTACCGGCGCTTTGAGGCCGTCTACCTGCAGAGTGCCGGAATACGACGGCTGCGGCAGCCTGAAGAAGGCCTGGAATGCTATTACACCAACAAGTGCAAGGGCCAGGATAACACCCAGAGTAATATACAGGGCACGCGTTTTCTTTGATTTCATAGCTATCTCCAATCATATTAGGGGTCGTTGCTGCCCCCTTAAATCTATGCAGTTTATCAGGTACTCCGCTTTACCTGTCAATTAATGGGTTACAGCAGGTACATGTCTTCCGCGGCCCTGAGCAACTGGTCCCTGAAATCGGGATGGGCCAGGCCGATTATGCCCAGCGCGCGGTCCCGTGTAGATTTGCCCTTGAGGTTGACCGAACCGAACTCAGTAACCAGGTACTGGACATCCATGCGTGGTATAGACACCGCCGTGCCGGATTTAAGCTGGGGCACGATACGGGAAACCGTCCCTTTACGCGCGGTCGAAGTGAAGGCCTGTATGGATTTGCCCCCTCTGGAATCGTAGGCGCCCCGGACGAAATCAAGCTGCCCGCCCGTGCCGCTGAACTGCGATCCGGCCATGTGTTCCGCGTTGCATTGCCCGGTCAGGTCTAACTCCATCACGGTGTTAATGGCAATCATATTATTGTTACGCGCAATCACCTCCGGGTCTTCTGTATAGGAGGATGGGTGGCTCTCCATACTCGGGTTATCGTGGATGAAGTCGTACATCCGCCTGGTGCCCTGGGCTACTATAAAAACGTGTTTGCGGGGGTGCAGGTTCTTTTTTCTCCCGTTGACCACACCACTCTCGATCAGATCGATCATTACGGGAGTGAAAACGCCGCTGTGGATGCCCAGGTCTTTGTGGCCCGACAGGCAACCCCCGATGGCGTTGGGTATGCCGCCGATGCCCAGTGCAATGGTCGCGCAGTCCGGTATCATCTCTGCGATACAGCGGCCGATTATCTCATCCGCGGGTCCCGGGGCAGGAGGCTGAATTTCCAGCAGGGGCACGTGGTTTTCCAC
>CAYVBI010000448.1:0-1092 GCA_964448985.1 uncultured Dehalococcoidales bacterium | reverse complement strand
CACCGACCAGTGCACGGGGTATAATCAGGCTGATAAAGCTGGTGGCAAGGCCGGTGACGTACGTAAAGACACTCCATAATATGGCCATAATTGCCATGGGTTTTTTCCTGTTCCAGCGGTCCATCAGGTAAGATAAGGGGAAGGTGAAAAGGGCTACACCCAGGATAAAGACGGTCTGCACCAGGCCGCATTCCGCATCGGTAAGTCCGAGCTCGATTTTCATCGGCTGCAATACGGCCGAGAGCACCTGCCTGTCCATGAAATTAACCATGTAAAGCAGGGTGCAGATCACCAGTATGTAAGTGGAGTTCCTGCCCCCGGTACCGTATTCTTGGTTGCCATCATGTGTGGACATTAAAAACAGCCTCCTTTTTTTGTGCCATGCTTAACCGGCTGATCGGGATTGCAGGGCATTTATATTTATCTCGGGTGCGCGGGCGATATCGGGCAGATCGCCTGTCACTTTCCAGCTACGCCTGATGACTTTGCCGGACTTTGAGCCTGTCAGTTTACCCTGATCGACAGCAACGACCCCACCGACGATAACATAGGGGATGCCGCGCGAGGGTATTCCCGGTTCAAGAAATGTGGCGCCATTCATGATCGTCTTTGGGTCGAATAGGGTCAGGTCCGCATCGCAGCCGACCTGCACCCGGCCTTTCTGTTTCAGCCCGAGCCATACCGCCGCCGTGGTAGAGCATTTGGAGACGCCTGTTATAAGATCGCATACTCCCATTTCACGCACCCAGTGACCCAGGAAATGCGCAAAGGCGCCGGCCCCGCGCGGGTGGCCGCCGTATTTACCGGAATTTACATCCATGTAGATGGCATCGTCGTTCTCCACCATGGTGAACGGTGCGGAGTAGTACAGCCAGATGAATTCCGGTTTGTGCAGGTGGAACAGCAGCGTCGGTTCAGCTATCGTGCCGTCCCTTACCCGGTCGCGAACGGTATAAAATTGCTCAAAGCTGGAAAATCTCTCATTGGCCTTTATTATGGTCTTGCCGTCGACTACCACCGTAGTCGGGCATTCCAGTTCAGAGACGTTAACCCCCATCATTTCGGCCAGGGGTTCCAGCGGCTGGTTAAAGA
>CAYVBI010000447.1:0-1096 GCA_964448985.1 uncultured Dehalococcoidales bacterium | reverse complement strand
GGAGGTACAGGAAACAACAAACGTCCTGTCTTCCTCATCCAGTGAGATACTGGCTGCTACCACGCAGGTCGTATCGGGGTCAACAGAGACGGCCACGGCGGTGAGCGAGACGACCACGACTGTAGAGGAGGTGAAGCAGACTTCCCAGCTAACCAGCCAGAAAGCCAGATACGTCTCGGATAACGCGGAGAAGGCCATGCAGGCAGCCAAGGCCGGCAGGAAAGCCGTAGAAGAGACCGTCGAAAGTGTCAACCATATCCGCGAGCAAATTGAGTCCATAGCTGAAAGCATCGTAAAGCTGAGTGAGCAGGGACAGGCTGTCGGCGAGATTGTGGCCACTGTCACCGATATCGCCGAGCAGGTCAACCTGCTTTCCGTGAACGCCGCCATCGAGGCGGCCAGGGCGGGTGAGCAGGGAAAGGGTTTCTCTGTGGTGGCCCATGAGATCAAGAGCCTCGCTGAGCAATCCAAGCAGGCTACGTCACAGGTCAGGACGATCCTGAACGATGTCCAGAAGGGTATCAGCTCCGCGGTCATGGTGACCGAGCAGGGCAGCAAGGCAGCGGACGCCGGCGTAAAGCAGGCTGCCGAAGCGGGCCAGGCTATTAAGATGCTGACAGACAGCGTGACCGAGTCGGCGCAGGCCGCCACCCAGATCGCGGCCTCCAGCCAGCAGCAGGCAGTAGGCATGGACCAGGTGGTTGCAGCCATGGAAAATATCAAGAAGGCGAGTGCAGAAAGCCTGTCCAGCACCAAGCAGGTGGAAATCTCGGCAAGTGACCTGAACAAGCTTAGCCAGAAGCTCAAAGACATGGTGAGCAAGTTTAAAGCATAGCAATATAAAGGACCGATGGGCAGTATGGCAGACAAAGATTTTTCAGAAAAGCTACTGGCGATGTTCAAGGTTGAAGCGCAGGAACATGTCGCAGCGCTCTCCTCCGGCCTCGTTGAGCTTGAAAAAGAGACGTCGGCCGAAAAACGGGAGGCGTCAATTGAGGTTGTCTACCGTGAAGCACACAGCTTGAAAGGGGCTGCCAGGTCGGTCAATGTCAGGGAGATAGAAACGCTGTGCCAGGCGCTGGAGGGCGTCCTGGCC
>CAYVBI010000446.1:0-1104 GCA_964448985.1 uncultured Dehalococcoidales bacterium | reverse complement strand
GGGCATAATACTTGAAAAAAGTTGGTAAATATATCTTATACGTCATATATTTTGAGGCTATTTTTGTGTAATATTTAGTTATTTAGTTTTAATTAATTCAACCGGTTCAATTATTGAGGTCATTTAAATGCATAAAAAAGATGCCCCGGGTGCGGATCAGGCGATGTACAGTGTTATGGAACTGATGCATCACACAAACAACGCTTTCATTGTTTGCAGTGCCATCGAACTTTTATCTGGAAGATAAGGCTCAACAGCCTGGCAAGGCGTCAGTATTGGTTTAAATTATGGATCACGGAGAGCTGTTCTGTAAGATTACTCTGCAAACTATCTGGTTATAGCGCATACAAGATCACTAGCATAAAGAATTACTGGTTAAAACAAGTCCCAAAGGAAATAATCGATTGCTCTGAAGTGAGCTACTTAATTTATGATGCTACATATTTTCACAAGGATGGCTGCTTGCTCAATCTCATGAATGCAACAAATCAACAGATCATCGCTCATACCTATGTCCAAAAGGAAAGCTTCAAGGATTCCTATAACTGGTTTATGAGTCTTAAACACCAGGGATTGAATCCTATATTTATTACAACGGATGGAGAGCGCTCAGTAATACGTGCCATGAAACTGGTGTGGCCGGGTGCCAAACTCCAACGATGCTTATATCACTTGCAACATGAGGGCATGCGCTGGTTAAGAACATATCCCAAAACTGAGGCAGGGAGAGAATTACGCAATATTCTTGCAAGACTCAGTAGAATCAAGACTTGCCAAGAGCGAGATGCATTCGTTCAAACATATACTAATTGGGTTAATAAATACGGAGGATATGTCCTATCTCTACCACTTACAGCCGTTGCACACAAAGATCTGCAGCGCACGATGGTGTTACTCAATAATGCCCTCCCCGATATGTTCCACTACCTTACAAATAGCAATGTACATGCTACAACCAATGCATTGGAAGGTTTTCATTCGAGACTCAAATCAGATTATCAGCGTCACAGAGGCTTAACAAAAGAACACAGAATTCAATATATTCGTTGGTATTGTTATTACCAAAATGGAGCGAATTAGCAACTTTTTTCAAGTATTATGCCC
>CAYVBI010000445.1:0-1106 GCA_964448985.1 uncultured Dehalococcoidales bacterium | reverse complement strand
TCGCGTGAGATGGGGCTTCCCTGCGTGGTTGGGACCCGCAATGCAACCAAGATTCTCAGCGATAAAATGCTGGTAACGGTGGATGGGACGCACGGGATTGTTTATGAAGGGAAGCTTAAAGAGGATAAGAAGGCCGAAGAGCCGGGCACACAGGTGTTGGCCAAGACGGCCCCCATTGTTACGGCAACCAAACTGTACGTTAATCTGGCAATGCCGCACGAAGCGGAGAGGATAGCCAAAGAAGACGTGGATGGCATAGGTCTGCTCAGGGCCGAGTTCATGGTCATCGATGCCTGCGACAGCGTGCATCCAAGGCAGCTGATGGAAGAGGGCAAGAGCCACCAGTTTATCGATGCCATGGTCAGAAAACTGCGCATATTTACACGCGCGTTCTATCCCAGGCCTGTTATTTACAGGGCTATCGATTTCCGCACCAATGAATTCCGTAACCTGCGGGGTGGGGACAAGTACGAGAGCGTTGAGCAGAATCCCATGATTGGCTTCCGCGGCTGCTACAGGTATGTACTGAACCCCGACCTTTTCGAGCTCGAGCTGAAGGTCATTCAGAAGGTTCGCGAGCTGGATAAAAATCTTCATCTCATGATCCCGTTCGTAAGGACACTGTGGGAGTTCAAACGCTGCAAACAGATCATCGATGACAGCGGGCTGCTGGATGACCGGGAGATGCAGCTCTGGGTAATGGCGGAGGTTCCTTCCGTAGTCTACTGGCTTGAAGACTACGCCAGGGCGGGTATCCACGGCGTATCCATCGGGTCAAACGATCTCACCCAGCTTGTGCTGGGCGTAGACCGGGACAGCGAGATTTGCTCCCCTCTCTATGACGAAAGGGACAAGGCTGTGATGGAGGCTATAAAATCTATTGTTAAGACCTCACAGAAGATGGGCATCACCTGTTCCATATGTGGCCAGGCGCCCTCCAACTACCCGGACTTTGCAGAAAAGCTGGTCGAATGGGGGATTACCTCTGTATCGGTAAACCCGGATGTGATAGACCGCACACGGCATAATATCGCCGCTGCCGAACAGCGCGTATTGCTCAAGGCGGCCTTAAAGATGAATGCCGGCCAGGAATAGTATAATAGTAT
>CAYVBI010000444.1:0-1115 GCA_964448985.1 uncultured Dehalococcoidales bacterium | reverse complement strand
AACCCCGTGCGGAGGCGCCGGTAGAAACTTCGCAAGTAAAGCCGGCAGTGAGCGCTACTCCAGCGAAGACAGCTTTGACGGAAGGCGAGTCGAAGGAAAGGCCCAATTTCTGCCCCAAATGCGGTAACCCGGTTGACAAGGATGCCGAGTTCTGCAAAAAATGCGGCAACAAATTGTAGCAGTACGATAAGACATAGAAGCCTGACCGGTTGGAGTTAGAGCTTCTTAATCGGCCAGGGGCGTGAGCGTAAGCAGCCGCCTGATGATCTCGGGGTATTTGGCTATGAAATGCAACTCGTCCTTTGTGAGCGGGACCTGCGCCTCCACGTTGGCGAAACGCACAAGCTCGAGTATCTTACGGGCCTCGCTGGCGTTGGCGAATGAGACCTCCATCTTGCCCATGATGTGGCTGAAACCGGAGATGCCCGTATATTCACCCGAGCAGATCATGCGGCCGGTCTCGACCAGTTCAGGTTCACCCCTGCCGAGTTCCTCGAAATTGTAAAGCTCGTAGTTCTCGGGATCCTTGAGCACGCCGTCGGCATGGATACCCGAGGCGTGGGCGAACGCATTTTCTCCTACTCCCGGCTGGCTGATCGGGATCGGCACGCCGAAAGCCAGGCTTGCGTATTTTGCCAGCTTATAGGCGCGGTTGAGCTTAATCGGCCTGCCCAGCTTGTATTTATTGGCGAAACCTTTGGACTTGAGCAGGGCGAGTATACAGGAGAGCAGGTCCGCATTGCCGGCGCGCTCACCTATGCCGTTGATGGTCGTGTTTATATAGGCGTCCTGTCCCGCATCTACAGCAGCCTTGGCACCGGCGATGGAATTGGCAACCGCCATGCCCAAATCGCCGTGGCAGTGTATTTCCACCGGCATGTCAGCGGCCTCGGCAATCTTGGTGATGCTCTCGTAAATGGAAAACGGGTCATCATATCCGAGTGTATCGCAGTAACGGAACCTGTCGCCGCCGGCCGCCTTGGCCTCCCTGGCAAATTCGACCAGGAAATCGCTGTCTGTCCTTGAAGCGTCCTCGGCGTTGACACCGACCGCTTTTGCGCCCAGCTTTCTGGCCATTGTTACCGCTTCGACCATCTGCTCCAGGACGTCCACAC
>CAYVBI010000443.1:0-1122 GCA_964448985.1 uncultured Dehalococcoidales bacterium | reverse complement strand
TTGAGACGTACGGGCGGGAGGCCGCGGAGCCGAAGAAGTGCGAGATTATCAAAGGTCCCGATCACTTCTGGGGTGGCTATGAGCGGCCTATGGCGGAGAAAGTCGCGGGCTTTTTCAAAGACGTTTTGTAGGATAGTCTGCCTACCAGGATCGCCTATTGATGTCATTGCGGTCCTATTTTAACCTGTCATTGCGAGCGAAGCGAAGCAATCTATCTAATAGAAATCGTGCTGCCATGGGATTGCCGCGTCGCTGCGCTCCTCGCAATGACAAGTTAGGGAATATACCCCTTGCTCTGCATCTTGCGCAGCCCCTCGTTGGCCGCCTCGATCATGTCAGGGTCGGTGGCGACCTGTATCACCTTCTTCAGGTCGGCAGCCGACAGTTCGTAGTAGCTGTAATTATTATTCGTCATGGCAGTGACTTCGTAGGCGACAGCCCGGTTGTAATAGGCCTCCGCAATATTAGGATCGAGCTGTATGGCCTTGTTAAGCGCTGTAAAAGCCTCCTCCACGTCGCCATTCACGAGCAGCATTTCCCCCAGGGTAACGTAGGCGTGTGCATAGTTAGGATCCAGCTCAACCGACTTTTTAGCGTCTTCCACGGCATCGGTCAGCTGCTGTATGCCTCTTTTTGCGACGGCCCGCTCCAGGTATATGCCGCCGGCGTCGTAGCGGAAGGGGTCGAATGAGGAAGAGGTTGAGCCGGCCGGTGGTATTAGTACCAGTGCCCGGTTCAGGTCCTCCAACGCCCGGTCGAATTGTTCGTTGGCGTTATACAGGTGGCCGCGGTAGAAATAGGCCATGCCGTCGCTATCGTCCATCTGTATGGCCTTATTGAGGTCGTTGAGCGCATTCTGGCTGTCTTTGAGCTCGATATAGAGGAATCCGCGTAGTTTGTACGCCTCGGCCATATCGGGGTCGATGGCCAGGGCGCTGGTGAATTGTTGTACTGCTGCTGTTACATTGTCCGTGTAGACGTAGATTTTACCCCGGTAATTGTAGGCCGGGGCCAGGTTCGGGTTGATGGCCAGCGCAGCATCCATGTCCGCCAGGGCGTTCTTCATGTCGCCTTTGGCGTAGTAGGCCGAGCCGCGGTTGTAATAGGCGTCGTAAAGTTTGG
>CAYVBI010000442.1:0-1134 GCA_964448985.1 uncultured Dehalococcoidales bacterium | reverse complement strand
ACCAGCGTCGGATTGCATAGCACCGATTGGCGGCTGGTATCGATCGTCGAACTGGGAGACTGAGGTCTACGAGACCAAGGGTATCGCCATCAGGATACTCCTTTTAGCGTTTTTCTAAATCATCCAGCATCATTTCTTGAGCTTTGAGATGTATGTTCAAGCGGTCTTTTGGCTCAAGCTTGGTTGGAGACTCAATCGTATATACCATGTCACTATTGTATAAGCGTGCATAGTTAGCCAGGCTGAGTTGACCGGTAGTGCGCATATACCACAGGCCCCACATGGGGGCGTCAATAAGGCCATCATCGGTTTTGAGTATGACCATATTGACGTTTTGCTCAGCCTGGTAGCCCATATCTTTGAGGGATTGGATTATCTTCCTGCTCAGCTTCTGGTCGGGCATTGCATACTGGTAAAGGTAGAACCCTGTGGCGGCAGGGTCTTCATGGTGATCGATAAACAGGTCATAGTGGTTTTGCTTTAGGTAGCCGGACATTATCCTGGCTTCCTGGGTTGCCATCGTGGCGAAATCCCGGTGAATGTCCTTGCCATCGCGGTTGAAGCGGATGTCGTGGCTCCATCCCCATGGATTGACGATTGGCACTATTTCAAAGGCTATATCCGGGTATAAGGAAGGGTTATGAGCAAGCGATTCTATGAACTGGGCCAGTGCTTCCGCCCCGGCTGGTTCGTTGCCGTGTATCGACCCTTCCAGAAAAACCTTGTACTTGAATCCGGAGCGGTTGGCAATGGAGTACAACTTCAGCGGGGCCTTAAAGTCGCCGTAAACTACCTGGCCCAGTGTTTTAACCTCTATGAATGATTGAGGCGCGACGGCATCGTCCAGCCGCTGGTAAAATGCAGCGATATCGCGCACTGCAGGCATATTTAGGGGCAGAGGCTCCCTGCCTCCACTGGCGCAGGAAAGCGGTAGTACTGTACAGAGTATGAAGGCCAGTGAAAAAGTGAATATCTGTATCCTGTTCCTCATGGCTTCACCATTCCTATTAATATGGGATTCCACATTTTAAATAACGATGATGCATCCTGACCATGACCGCTGTTGCCAATAAGAGTAGGTTAATCGTGCTTGGCTGTCAATCTCCCTCTCGGAGTTTGTTAGTGTTCTATGAT
>CAYVBI010000441.1:0-1143 GCA_964448985.1 uncultured Dehalococcoidales bacterium | reverse complement strand
GATCCGTGCGTACGCGGCAGCAGGGCAACCTCAGCACTTAAAGGACGTATCTTGTTGATATCACGCCCATCGACGTGTTTCTTCTCCCGCAGTATCTTGGCTCTGCAGGTTTTCTTCAGCACTTCTTCAATGGCATTGCCGATCTCGGCATCTGCATAGGTTTCCTTCAATTTTTCGATAGCTTCTTTTTTCACCGAATCCGTTTCAGCCTGCCGCCGCTCTCTGGTTGCGCTGTCCAGAGCAGCTGCTATCCTCTGCCCGTAATCCGAGGTAATGGATGCCAACAGGTTGGGATTGACGCTAAATCCCTCGATATCCAGCTTGGGCTTGCCGATTGCCGAACGCAACTCGTCCTGCAGCCGTATGAGCTTCTGGTTCTCCTCGTGGGCAACCCTTAGCGCCTCGATATAAATGGCCGGGTCTATCTCCCTGCATCCTGCCTCTACCATAACGATATTATCGCGGCTGCTGGCAACCACCAGGTCGAGTACGCTGTCAGCCATTTGTGGAAGCAGCGGATTCAGCACCATTTTCCCGTCGATGTAGCCTACCCTGGTTGCGCCAATGGGACCATAAAACGGTATGTCGGAGACGGTCAGGGCAGCCGACGCACCGATAACAGCCAGTACGTCAGGATCGTTCTCCTGGTCGGTGGAAAGCACCGTGACCACTACCTGGACATCGTTGGGAAGGCTCTTAAGAAAAAGCGGGCGTATCGAGCGGTCGCACAGGCGTGCTGCCAGTGTAGCCTGCTCTCCCGGACGCCCCTCGCGCCGTAAGAAGCTGCCAGGGATCTTGCCTACGGCGTAATGCCGTTCTTCATAATCGACTGTGAGGCGGACGAAATCGCTATTCTCTCTGGCCTCCTCACTGATGCATGCTGTGACAAGGACAACCGTATCACCATAACGAACCACAATAGCGCTGTCTGCCTGTTGGGCAAGCTTGCCGCTTTCGATGATAAGATCCCTGTCCCCAATGTTACATTTAAAGTTCTGGGACATTATTAAAACCCTCTATTTTGATTTATTTGCGTAATCCAAGCTTGCCGATGAGGGTCCTGTAGCGGTTGATGTCTTCTCTGCTCAGATAAGCCAACAGCCGCCTGCGCCTCCCGATAAGCTTGAGAAGAGACCGACGTGT
>CAYVBI010000440.1:0-1153 GCA_964448985.1 uncultured Dehalococcoidales bacterium | reverse complement strand
GAATCTTGGTTGCATTGCGGGTCCCAACCACGCAGGGAAGCCCCATCTCACGCGACACGATGGCCGCGTGGCAGGTCATGCCGCCACCGTCCGTGACAATGGCAGAGGCCTTTTTCATCAAAGGTACCCAGTCAGGCGTGGTCATCGCAGCGACCAGCACATCCCCACTTTCGAACCCGTCATCTTTGTCCGGCGAGGCGAGGACGCGGACTTCTCCGCTGCCGCGGCCCGGGCCTGCCCCCAGACCCCTGATCAACTCCCTGCTCTCCTCTGCGTCGTGTTTGTCAGCTATGACGTCGGCAGCCCTGATCAGGGTGGTTATCGGCCTGGATTGGACCATGTAGACCTTCCCGCCTTCCATGGCCCACTCGGTATCCTGGGGACTTCCGTAGTGCTGCTCGATCTTCATGCCCAGCCTGGCGATTTCCTGCACCTCGGCATCGCTGAGCACCGGCTGCTCAGCTTCCTTATCGCTCAAGTCAACGCTCTTATTCCTGCCTTTTTCGTCACGTATAATCTTGAAGTTTTTATGCGATACCCTGGTGTCCTTTACCTTCAGGCCGTTTTTTTCCACCTCGTAGTAATCGGGCGACACCTGCCCACCCACCACAACTTCACCCAGGCCGAAGGCGCCCTCGATAACCAGGCTGCTCATGTTGTTATTGCTGGGATTGGCGGTAAACATGACGCCCGCTTTGTCGGAGTTGACCATTTTCTGTACTACCACCGCAATCACGGGCTCATCCAGGAACTCTTTCTTAGCGCGGTAGAATATAACCCTTGCCCCGTATAATGAAGCCCAGCATTCCTTGACCTTCCTGACAAGGTCCTCCTTGCCATGAACGTTGAGAAAAGTAGCATTCATCCCTGCAAACGATGCCTGTTCCGAGTCCTCCATGGTGGCCGAGGATCTCACTGCCACAAACAGCGCCCTGGCTGAGTCCCGCCTGGAAAGTTCCTCATATGCCTTGATGATCTCACCCTTAATATTGGCCGGCATCTCCGTACCTATTATCATCTCCTGCACCTCCCTGGCCTTGGCCTGAAGCGCAGCGGTATCATCGACATTGATCCCTTCCATGGCATGTACTATCTTCTGCGCAAGCCCGCTCTCTGTGTTAAATAGCAGATATGCCTGCGCAGTCACCACGAA
>CAYVBI010000439.1:0-1154 GCA_964448985.1 uncultured Dehalococcoidales bacterium | reverse complement strand
CTATTTCATCCTGGGTAAACCCAACCCGTACCATGCGATGATATTGCGCTGGATCTCATTAGTACCCATGGATATGATCGGCACAAAATTAGCCGCGCACGCATGCTCCCAGGCCCCGTTCATTACCGCGAACTTAGAGTGCTTCACCAGTCCGTATGGTCCCATGACATCCATCGCGACAGTGGTCAATTTTTCGCCAAGCTCACTGGCAAATATTTTCACTCCCGCCGCATCCATAAGCCCCATTTCATCGCGTGCCTGCTGATCTGCCACCCGGTAAGCCAGCATCCGGGCAGCTTCAATTTCACAGGCTATCCCCGCCAGCCGATTTCGTATGACGGGACTTTTTGACAATTCCTTACCATTTTGTCTTTTCTCATTGCAGAAGTTAACGATTTCCTCCAACCCCCTTACTAATCCCATAACTAAATCCATATTGGAGCGCTCAAATCCCGCCAGTACATTGACTACAGCCCAGCCTTCATTTTCCTCTCCCACGATATTCTTGGCCGGGACGTGTACATCATCCAGGTAAACCTCGTTATAAATATGATCACCATTCAAGTAGTATAGCGGCCTGACCGAGACTCCCTTTGATTTCATATCAAACAATAGAAAGGTTAGATTATGATGTTTTTTCCCATTTGGATTACTCTTGTATACGCCGAATGCCCAGTCAGCCTTGTGTGCCCCTGTATTCCAGGTCTTCTGTCCATTGACAATGAATTCATCTCCCTTCCGGATCGCGGTCGCAGTCAGGGACGCCAGATCGGAGCCTGCATTCGGCTCGCTCCACAGCTCACACCAGGGAACTTCACCGGATGCGATACCGGGTAAGAACTCCTTCTTGATTTCCTCGCTACCCGCCGCAAAGAGGGTGGGCGCCAGCATGCCCACGCCGAATACATCAACCCCGGGGAGATCATAATAACCCTTTGCTTCGGCGAATAATACCTTATCCATTATGTCACCCTTTCCGCCATATTCTTTGGGCCACCCCAAGGTAAGCCAGCCTCTTTCAGCAAACTCTTTTGCACAGAGTCTGTGAAATTCCCAGCATTCATCATAGTTATAAATACTTTCAATTCCGAGATATGTATCAGGTTTTTTCGCATTCAGCTCCCGGCAAACAGTGTAAAATTCACCCTTTTTAT
>CAYVBI010000438.1:0-1165 GCA_964448985.1 uncultured Dehalococcoidales bacterium | reverse complement strand
AAGGCAGGAACAGGTGCCAGGTGGACAATTTATTGTACACCCCGGCAGCACAGCCAAACACCCCTAACCCGGTCGTTAGTTCCACCCCACATCAAACTGCACCGAATAGAGTTGCTGAGGCACAGATTACACGTCTACCTGCCCTCTTTGGCAGGATCGATATACATGCACCTGTCAGTATAGCTGTAGTTTACCGGAATAGTACCAACGGCGCCTTCACTGTAAAGCCCGAAATGGCAGATGCTGGCACGACCCGGGATAACATTAATAACCACCCTGTCTTTGACCTGATAATCTATCCCGCGCAATACGCACCGCCCCATTTATTAAATCTGCGTCAGGATAAAAGCGGCAACCCGACCCGACCGGGTCAGGCCAGGGAAGAAATTTAAAACACCCGTGTGCTACGGATTACAGGGAACGGCTCTTCCGGTTCAAACTGACATTTTACCCGACAGTTTGTCGACTCGAACTTTGATTATCAAAACCCTGTCAACCATTGCGGAATCGAGTTGGTATTCACCGGCGGAATAATGGCTTACTATCAGGCGCAGAGCTTCATTTTTTTCTTCCCGGCTCTCCACCAGATAAGCCTTACCGCTGCCTGTCACGCTGCAGTATTTCATCGTCCAGGTGCAGGCAGTAGCGGATTGTATCAGGCGTTCATCTATACAAACGTTGAAGCTGACTGTATTGTTACTGCGCAGGATTTCTATCTTCTTTCCTTCCCTGGCAGAGTGAACGTATAAAGATCCGTCAGCATACCCGTAATTAACCGGTACTACATAAGGGATCCCCTTATCACAAAGCCCCAGGTGGCATACGCGGCCGCGCTTCAGGATATCTTCGATCTCCGCTCTGCTCGTTATCTCTTTATCGGTCCGGCGCATAGTTTACTTCCTCAAGTCAGTCCACCCGCAACGATATTTTAACTTAACTTCCAGCCTGCAGACTACCTGGATTATTTACTGATACTCACATTTTGAAGCGGTTTTCAATACGATGCTATAATTAAGCGGCAGCCGCAGGAACTTCTTTGCGCCAACCTGTACAAATTTACCGCGAATTAATTTTATGGATACATTGGCAGGGTTAAACCCGGCCCAGAAAGAGGCCGTTCAGTACATTAAAGGGCCTCTGCTGATATTAGCCGGCCCTGGCAGCG
>CAYVBI010000437.1:0-1171 GCA_964448985.1 uncultured Dehalococcoidales bacterium | reverse complement strand
GGATTGTGTGAGTCAATGGGGGAGAGAAAAAGATTCCCCCATTGACTTTTTGTTCTTGCAATGTAAAGATGGATATGCTATAGTACTCTCTATAATAAAGGGAGAAGTACAATGCCTCTGATTGATACAGTATTCGGAAGTCTTCAAAAATTTCATGACAATACAGACCGTCAAATGAGATTGGTTAAGGTATTGCCAAACGATCAACTTTTGGTCTGGCATATTCGTTCCATCAGTAAGGATGATGTTGATTCGGTACTTACGATGTTGCATCCTAAATATGTAGCGCCCATTACTCTACAGAAGTTGAATATATGGGATATGCTACAGGACCAGACTCGTTCTATCATTGAACAATCATTTGCTATTTTTCAGAGAAGTCAAGCATACAAGGATTCTCAGACTTATCAATCGGAAGCGGTTGCTCATGGTGCGACGATTAATGATGATGGTGAAGTTGTACAAAAGGAACATCATCGTGGTCGTAAGAGCAAGGTTGAATGGGCTGATTTGCCAAGAGAGATACCTTGTATTAAATGTAGTAATACTCAATACATACCTCCCTCAATTTTGGTACAGAAAGCGGGATTAGAAGGATTGATTGGGGAAGCGCGTCGAATTAAATTGCAAGTGTTTTTGGATAATTTTCAATGTTCTACTTGCAAGCCTGGTCGTAGGGGTCGTCAACGTAATCCCTTGTTCAAGAATATTCCTCGTAAGGTGAACTGTAGTAAATGCAATAAGGAATGTGTGATTAATGCTAAGGCTTTGCATGAGTCTACAGGAGGGGATAAGGACAAGATTGCGGCATTTGCGAAGGGGTATCTTTGTAAGAAATGCAATCCTAATACAGGTTCATGGTTAAGGGGGAAGGGACATACGGGACATACGGGCCATAGGGGGCGTAAAGCGAGTGCAGAGAATGAGGGATTTGCTAAGACGGCTACTTGTATTGTGTGTGGTAAGGAGGTAGGGATTGTACCGAGTCAGATACGGGGTAAGGCTGCGAAGTTGGGGGTGACGGTAGAGGCATTGTTGTTGAATTACAAATGTCGTAGTTGTGGTGGGGTAGTAAGAACGAAGAAGAGTAAGAAAGTTAATGTAGGGGCATAAGAAAAATGAGTAAGAGTCGTGGTCGTCGTCATTTCATGGAAGAGACATATGGGAAGAT
>CAYVBI010000436.1:0-1176 GCA_964448985.1 uncultured Dehalococcoidales bacterium | reverse complement strand
GCTTGAAATAATGACCGATAATCAGTATTAATCTTTATAGAAAACCCGATTTTAGACAGGTTTTGACGTTAAAGCATAACAAACCATATTATGTCTGCATTGGTAGTTTAAGTAACTCGACTGGTTGAAATATTAAAGGGGGTTTTCTGTTGTGAAAGAGTTGAACTTCGCCAGGGGCTGGTATGTATTGCAGGATGTTCTCGATATGGGCGAAAAATTAGGCGCATACCAGGCTAATTGGGATCCTGTTTCCGGAGTAACACAGGGCTTCTCTGCCTGGGAGCCGATAGACCGCCTTGAGCATCTCCAGTTGCTTTTTGCCCAAAACCCAAATTACGGCAGGGAATTGAGACAATTCAATAATGCTCCATGGTGGTATAAGAAAGAATTCCTGGTGCCGGAAGATATGAAGGGAAAGTACTCGGTGCTTCGTTTTACCGGGGTTGACTATTACTGTAAGGTCTGGCTGAACGGCCATTTGTTGGGTGAGCATGAAGGGTATTCGTCCCCCTTTGAATACGAAGTGAGAGATTTATTAAATTACGATGGGAAAAACGTGCTCGTGGTCAGGGTATGGTCCCCCTGGGATACGGAAACGCTTGTTGTTCGTGATAACAGAATGGATTTAGGGATTTACTTCAACGGGCTCACGGTTATCAGGAATATGATCAAAGGCACTTACGAACACACGCTGGCATGTATCCAGAGAGACATTAACCCGGTGGGCATCTGGAGAGAAGTAACGCTGACTTCCTATGACGGGATACGTTTATACGGCAAGCCCTGTATCAGGACAACGATCCAGGATAAAAATGTCCGGGCTAAAATCGATGTTAATATCCCAATTTCGGCGCAGCAAAAGGATAGTGCCGCGGTATTATGTTGCAGGATCATCGACGAAGCCACGGGATTGCAGGTGGAAACTGTAGAAAAACAAATCACTCCGCCTGTCGGTATATCTGAGCACAGCCTCAGCGTAAGTATGAAAAACCCAAAGCTCTGGAATACATGGGACAGGGGGAATCCCGACCTTTACTGCGCAGTGATCGAGATGTGGTCCGGAAAGGATTGCATAGAAAGCAGGAGATACAGGTTCGGTATAAGAGAGATCGGCATTAAACGGACGGATAAAGAGGTGGCGTTCATTTTAAACGGCAATAAAATATTCATAAGGGG
>CAYVBI010000435.1:0-1190 GCA_964448985.1 uncultured Dehalococcoidales bacterium | reverse complement strand
AACTTCATCATTCCCTTGCCAGCCTCACTGGGCTGACTTAAAGGTTTATTTTCTAGTATTATACCACTATGGACGGGGATAAATCAATTTTCAGATTGATGTGTATTGAAAAGGTGGTAATATTATTCTTAATATTACATTCTGGAGGGAAAAGTGAAATTTGAGGTCAGGCCAGGTGGTGTGAGCACCATGGCAACAGAAGCGGTTATTGTAGGGGTCTTCGAAGGTGATGAGGGCCTGGTTGGGGCTACCGGTGAGTTGGACGCGGCTTTGGGAGGGATCATTGCAGATCTCATGTCGTCCGGTGAGGTGAAGGGTAAGTTGAATGAGCTGCATGTATTGCACACGCTGGGGAAGATACCGTCCCGGCTGGCTGTTGTAGCCGGCATGGGTAAACGGGCTGAATGGGACACCGATAAATTGAGGGACCTGGCGGGGGAGACCATACGCGCCCTGCGCAGGCACAAGGCAAAATCGGCGTCACTGGCGCTTTGGGCGGGGGCTGGAGCAGGCGGCCCGGACAATGTTGAATCGGCCCGCGCGGTAGCTGAAGGATGCCTGCTGGGCGCCTACCAATACAGGCGCCATATGACAAAAGACGACAACGGGCACGAGATTGAAGAGATAATACTGCTTGAAAATGATAGTGCCAGGCTTGACATAATCAACGAGGAGTTGGAAAAGGGCAGGATCACGGCCGGGGCGGTGATGATGGCGCGCGACATGGTCAATGAGCCGGCCAACCATATGACTCCCTCACACATGGCGGAGATGGCTAAGGACGTAGCATCCGCTCACGGGCTGGGCATTACCGTAATGGACCAGGCGCAGATGGAGACGGAGAAGATGGGGGCTCTGCTGGGCGTGGCCCAGGGGACCGCAGAGCCGGCCAAATTTATCGTGCTGAATTACCGGGGCGACCCGTCCAATAAGGACGTTATCGGGTTGGTGGGCAAGGGGCTGACCTTCGACTCGGGCGGTATCTCGCTCAAGCAGCAGGAATTCATGTCGGATATGAAAGGCGACATGTCGGGCGGCGCAGTGGTGATAGCGGCCATGAGCGCTATCGCACAGATGAAGCCGTCGGTCAACGTGACCGCGCTGATACCGGCCACCGAGAACCTCCCCGGTGGAAAGGCGCTCAAGCCCGGGGACGTGCTGAAGGCGTCCAACGGCAAGACCATCGAGGT
>CAYVBI010000434.1:0-1195 GCA_964448985.1 uncultured Dehalococcoidales bacterium | reverse complement strand
GCATGCAGCTGATATATACAGAATTACCAATGCCAGTGCAAATATGGTGACGGTTACTTTGTTCCTCATCTATATCCTCCAGCTTGACTATTTTTATTAGCTGCTATGGTTGCTTTCTACGAAGTCTGTTAATCTTCTTATTTTTAATACTATATGCACCTCCTCAAATATCAGGAACCTTCATGCGTTAACAACGCAATCAATTCATCCTCTGAAAGAGCAAGAATATCCGTAGCTACGAGCTCTGTGTGTTCCCCCAGGCAGGGAGCAGGCATGCGGGGCTGCGCGGGCGTCTCCGACAGTATTGCCGCCTCACCCAAATGCAGACAATCACCTATTACAGGATGCTGCATAAGCCAGAAATGGTTGCGCGCTTTCAACTGCGGGTCTTCACACACGTCTTTGGCACTCTCCACAATGCCTGCCTGCACCCCTGCGGCCTGCAGCAAGCTCATTATACTCTCAGGTGTCCTCTTTTTTGTCCATTGCCCGACCAGATCGTCAAGCTCCTCTTCGTTTCTCTTCCTGTTCTCTAATGTATCGAACTTGGTGTTGCTAACCAGGGCAGGAATGCCCGTGGCCGTGCAAAAAGATACCCATTCAGCCTCAGAGAATATTGCTATTGAGCACCATCTGTTATCCAGGCAGGGATAAACACCATGTGGCGCCGCATACGGTGAGGTGTTGCCAACACTGGCTGGCAGTCTGCCATTAGCAGTGTAATCCAGCATACCCGGTTCAAGGAACTGAATGCCCGCTTCCAGCTGCGAAATATCAATAAATTGCCCCGCACCTGTCTTGCCCCGATATCTCAGTGCAGCCATGATAGCAGCAAGGCAGAAATAGGGAGTAACAAAATCATTGACCGGACCATATGGTTGAACGCAATCCCTGCCCGGCCACCCGCTGAAACTATTAAATCCTGTAAGGGCCACCAGAACGTTACCTGAAGTGGGCATCGGCGCCATCGGCCCGGTTTCCCCGAATCCTGAGGTGTTCAACATGATTACATCCGGATTTGTTATTTTTACTGTCTCATAATCAAGGCCCAGTCTTTTCATCACGCCGGGTACGTAATTCGCAACAACGATGTCCGCCCAGTCTGCAAGTTTCCTGGCGACGCTAAGCCCGGCAGGGCTCTTGAGATTCAATGAAATACTGTATTTGTTAGGGTTATAATAGGCAAAATATGCCG
>CAYVBI010000433.1:0-1210 GCA_964448985.1 uncultured Dehalococcoidales bacterium | reverse complement strand
GTCGAAGTCAGTCGATCCAGTTTATTCTGCCAGGTTTCTCCTGATACTAAAAGAGCATTTATATTCGGGATACCGGGTACCATAGCGCCAATGATTGCTTGATGTTCAATGGTACGTATGTTCAGCCATGATAAATTAAGATCAGCCTGCAAGTCTTAATACGCATTGGTCTTCGGAGTCCGGGTTTCATATAAACTCCGATCTCCAAACATCGCATTTTAGCCACAGTCACCCGGATGTCCTTGCTTGATATACCGCAGCCCACTACATACCTTACCTAACGGCGGGAGAATCACGGGAAGCGTCAGCACAAAGCCGGGGAATATAGGTCATTACACTCGAATTTGAAGTATGCCCGTCCTGTTCCGGGCGATGAAGCAGGATAGGAGCCCCTCTCCAATTTGCATTGCTATTTCCCTGTTTTGGGTAGATAATGAGTGAGAATTGCTGCCGGCTAACTATGGTGTGGTCTTGGAGGTGCAATAATGTCGGGCTGTTCACGTCATCCCAGCAAGGAATCTGTTGGGGCCTGCTCAAATTGCGGTAAATTGACCTGCGCCGTGTGCCATGTTGAGCACAATGGAAAGAGCTACTGCCAGCCCTGTGCTGAAAAGCTGTTCCCTGCCGGGTCTAAACCTGAATCACTATTAACTCCCCTCCCGTCTCAACCGGCGGCGGAGATCAAAGCAACTGCCCCGACGTCCAATGAACAATCTGCAGAGGTGAAAGAACCTGTTGCAGCCACGGCCAGTGCACCTGCCGCAAGCAAAAAGCCCATTGCCAAAGAAGTTTTACCGCCGACAACACCCACGGCGCCAGAAAAGCAGGAGATCAGCCCATTCTGGTGGTTGGCTCCGGTTATTTTTTCTATAGTCGGCGGCCTCGTAGCCTGGCTCATGAACCGGCAAAAAGACGCCCGCATGGCGCTTTATATGCTTTTCGGCGGCATTGGTATGACTGTACTGCAGGGCATCGTTGCCATCATACTGGTACTTGTCCTGCTTGCGCCCGCGGCAGTCAAGTCAGGCCTTAAGCCACCCACAACTTCAAACAATGTGCCATCTACGGCATCTTCCAGCAATACCATACTGTCTGGCATCAACGGCAGCAAGCCCATCGTCGTCGGCCCGGCTGTCGAAACGCCACAGCCGCCTGCCGTAAAACTGAATCCGCTCGTGACCAAAACTTTACAGCCCTCCGACCAGGATCA
>CAYVBI010000432.1:0-1220 GCA_964448985.1 uncultured Dehalococcoidales bacterium | reverse complement strand
TGGTCCTCACCCCTTTTTGGTACCAGCCATAATGTTAGTTTTGCGGATCATGAAGCTTTTGCGATTACCAATGCATATTCTGCTGGAGCCATATTACCCAGTGAACCGTGCGGTCGATCTCTATTATACTGCTGGCGCCAGGATTCTACCTTCTCGCGTGCGTCTTCCAGTGATAAGAACCAGCTTTCATTCAAGCACTCTTGGCGTAATCGCCCGTTGAATGCCTCGATAAGCCCGTTGTCTGTGGGCTTACCTGGTCGGCTAAAATCCAACTCAACACCATTCAAATAAGCCCATTGATCCAGCGCCTTGCTGATAAATTCCGGCCCATTATCTACCCTGATGGTTCTCGGAAGCTTCCGGCCCCTGCCAACCTGCATCAGTACTTCTACCACCTTATGTGCCCTTATGTGGTCATTAACCTCTATGGCCAGGCTCTCACGGGTAAAGTTATCCACTAACGTTAAAAGCCGCATGCGTCGGCCATCGAACAACTGATCGCTCATGAAATCCATGGACCATCCTTCGTTAGGTTCTACGGCTTCCGGCCTTACCATTCGCCGGCAAGCAGTGACGTGCCTCCTCGGTTTCTTAGTCCTCATTGTCAGCCCTTCTTCTCTATAGATCCTGTATACGCGTTTGCGATTCACCTTCCAGCCTTCTCTTAGAAGCAGCACGTGTATGCGTAGATAACCATAGCTCACCCTGGCCAGTGCCAGATCGCGTATTCTTATCCTGAGAGCAGCCTGCTCATCTTTCCTGCTGCGGTATTCAAAGACATTTCTCGATAGCTGTAGCAAGTTACATGCCCGTCGTACGCTTATCTGGTAACATGCCTTCAATACCTCAACTTGTTCTCTCTTGTGAGCAGGCTTTATGGCTTTTTTCGCAGCACATCCTGCAGCATCTGTTTATCCAGGCTCAGATCCGCCACAAGTTGCTTGAGCTTCCTATTCTCCTGCTCAAGTACGTTCAGCTTTCTTACCTCTGGAACCCCCATGCCGACATATTTCTTCTTCCAGCGGTAAAAGCTCTGTTCACAGATGCCCATCTTGCGGCATACCTCGATAACAGGTGTGCCTGACTCTGCCTGCCTCAGAGCAAAGGCGATTTGCTCTGCCGAGTACCGGGATTTTTTCATGGGACGATCCTCCTTTAAACATATTAATCATCCCACAAAACTCGCATTCCGTCTGGCGCTGTTTTCGGGGAGAGGATCA
>CAYVBI010000431.1:0-1229 GCA_964448985.1 uncultured Dehalococcoidales bacterium | reverse complement strand
CAGGGTCATTCAATTCTCCCGTGCCGTACGATTTGGACGGAGTGGTTTCGGAACTCGGCGAAGTGCTCCAGAGCTTCGGCGGTGTTGACGAACCCGAGGCGCCGGATGACCGTGATGGCAGTGTTGCGGAGCGCCGCGAATGCCTGGACAGCCGCAGGAGCACGCACGCGACAAGCATCCTCTCGGAACGTCACGTCCCGAACGCCGTGCAGCTTGTTCTCGATACCCCAGTGCAAACGGGATAGCCTGAGCAGGTCTCCGGCACCGGCCCGCTGCCTGGGCAGGCTGGTGATGGCGTAGACGGTCTCACTCGCGGTCTCGCGTCCGACGGTCCGCCGCCGGACGATCCGGCACACCTGCTTGACGCCGGGCCAGGCCAGGTACGCATTCAGGCTTTCGCTGCTCCATAGTTCCCGGTGCTCGATGCGACCGTGCCCTTTGCCGGACTCGACCGCACGGTCTATGTCCGCCTCCCATCGCCGCTGCTCCCAAGGGGGAAACGGGCTTGGCAAACACCGTGGCGATGTCGTCCCGAAGCTGCGGCTGATTCGCCTTGACCGTGAAGAAGTAATCCCCGCCCCGCTCGATAATGGCCTCGCAAACGGCCTTCTGTGCGAATATCGCATCTCCCGTGACGACCTTGCCCATGATCGGCACAGCCTTGAGCAGGTGCAGGGCAGCGGTTATCTCGTTCGTCTCCGGCGGCACGCGGTATTGACCGAGCACGCCCTGAAGCGAGTCGGAATACGCCGCCAGCAGGTGCACGCCCGGCACCTCGCCGTGCCGGCTCCCGCGAGCGGTCTTCCCATCAATCGACACGTGTCCGCCTTCGCCGCTGACCGACTCCGCCCAGTCTCCCAGCACGCGTTCCAGCGCTATCACGTCCAGCCCCTTGAATACATAGTGGTACGTCGCATGGCACGGGGCACGGTCCCGCTCGATCCCGAACGCCCGCAACTGCCGCGCCGACAACCCGCGGCCCCAGCGCGCGATCCCCGCCAAACTCGCTCGCCCGGCCAATACCGCACCCAGCCCGATCCCCAGAATGCTCTGCAACTCGAAACGGCGCCCCGACGTCTGGCGATGGTCCGCAATCGACCCCAGCCTATCCCATAACGTCGCTCTCACTTCTCCCGACTCCATAGGCTTGCCTCCTCAGTTATAGTACGGCCTCCAGCAAGCCATATCGTCATGCTTCCGGATAAACTTGAGAGAATTGAATGACCCTG
>CAYVBI010000430.1:0-1230 GCA_964448985.1 uncultured Dehalococcoidales bacterium | reverse complement strand
GAGGCTGGAAATGGCCGGCACTCATACTTGTTTTTCAAACGGTTTTGTCTTTTGCCATTGCTATAGCGGTATACCAGGTGTTGAGGCTGTTCCCGGGTATGTAACCGGCAGGTCCGTTCAGCAGCAATAAAAGGAGGTTGCCGTGGCCGTCGTTTTTAATGAGCGAGAGGATATGCGATTAGGTAGATTTGAATATCTGGCGATGAATAATCCGCTGCGAAGGTGGGTGCAGAAACATATCGAGTTTAAAATATTTAAAGACCAGTTAACAAAAGCACGCATTGAACTGAATAACAAAGCAATCATGGACGGGGGATGCGGGTCCGGATACAGTACCGAACTTATTGTAAATGAATTCCATCCATCACACATTGTAGCTTTCGACTTCATGCCGGAACAGATCGGACTGGCAAAAAAACGCGACCTGAAAGTCGATTTTACTGTCGGGGACCTGACGAGAATTGATGCAGCTGATGAAAGCTTCGACGCCGTCTTTATATTCGGCGTGCTTCACCATATTCCGCGATGGGAAGAAGCACTTATGCAAATATCAAGGGTTCTAAAACCGGAGGGATTTCTCCTGGTAGAGGAACCCAGATACAGGTTCGACTGGAACGATTTCGAATCGGGAATAAAGCAGGCAGGTTTCATAATGGTCGATTTAAAAACATTATTGGCCGGGTACTTTCATTTCTATCTGTGCAGAAAACTTGAATGAACCCCCTTGTTGCGTAATCTCGCGAGCATTTTTGCATTGTTTTAGTTCCCCGGTTTAACCTCAAGCCCAGAAGGCAAATTTGATTACTTGACAGCTATTGATAGCGTCTTCTATAATATATTTAGATATATCTTGATAATACTAAATATATCTTAAACCGCACGAGGTGACAAAAATGTTCGGGTACCATCATTTTGGACGTGATCGATTCTTTCGGGGCTTCGGCCATGAAAGCCCTTTTAGCAAGGGGGACCTGAAATACGTGGTCCTCGATTTGCTGAAAGATAAGTCCAGGTACGGGTATGAGATTATACGTGCCCTTGAGGAGCGCTCACATGGATTTTATACTCCGAGCCCCGGAGTAGTTTACCCAACATTACAAATGCTTGAGGAGACGGGCCTTGCAAGCGCTGAGGAGCGAGACGGTAAAAAGATTTACACCATAACTGAAGAAGGTCGCAAATTTTTAACCGAGCAAAAAGACTTCACCGACAAGGTCAAACACCACATGA
>CAYVBI010000429.1:0-1238 GCA_964448985.1 uncultured Dehalococcoidales bacterium | reverse complement strand
AGCGGTGAGGGTGGGCAAGGAGGGTCGCTGTTTAGCTTTTATATAGATTTACTTTCGTAATGTTCCCTTGGGAACACGGAGACATTTGTGCTAATGTATATTTATACATATAGGAAAACAATAGAGCTTGGGTATAAATAAACGCAACGAGTTAATGACATTATGGAGTGTGTACCATAACTAAGGGAACCAAATCTTGCGTTCAATGAGGGCTGCTGCTATCGCGGAAAAACTTAGAACCAAAGTTGCCACGATGCCTACAATAATCAAGTCCCATCTGTGGCGATTTTCAGCGCTTTTTTCTTGTTTCTCTCTCCACTCTAAATCCCTACGTCGTTGATCGTCCCTCCATTGCTTATCCTCTTTTTCTCTTGCGGCCTGGTAATTCAACATCCATTTTCTGTCTAACATTTCTCTATGTTCCTTCGGGGTAAATCCTTGTTGATATTCGGCCAGGGAATCACATTCCCTATCTTTTTGTACAGTACACTTTATAGTTTCAGGGGAAGCGTGATTAATGTCGCCACTTTCAGCCCAGAGATCATACTTATTGATAAAACACACAGGTGGGATGATAGGTAAACCACCACCATAAATCAAAAATGGTTTACCCCCTGTCTTCCTGACAATATCCGGCGTTTCGGTAAATTCCCATTTTAAACTATCCCTATACGCTAAGAATCCACAATCCGCGCATTTAACCACGTTGCACCTCCAAAGAACGGTGCAACTATTCTATCACTCAGTTGACACCCCTG
The DNA here is from genome assembly GCA_964448985.1 of uncultured Dehalococcoidales bacterium. Taxonomy (GTDB): domain Bacteria; phylum Chloroflexota; class Dehalococcoidia; order GIF9; family UBA5629; genus CAIMUM01. The sequence goes on along the minus strand of CAYVBI010000429.1, from coordinate 480 downwards.
CTATACTTAGAAAATCATCGTTTGGGAGGTTGCAGATGGCAGATTTAACTAACAACGAACAGCTCGCTAAAGATTTCACGGTCGCATTACTCCAACGTCCTGATTTTCCTATTGATTTTAAAGATAACATCAAAACTGCCGAGAATGTATGCGCTCTTTATAATAGTATTTTGGAAACTATTAAACCTAAGGTGCAGGGGGCGTATCAACTCCGCCCTCGGCGAGCGGAGTTTGGGAAATAATATCAGTCGCTGTTTTCAGGATTAGAATAGAATTTTCTCTCGAAAGGCCAGTGTCTAAGTTGTTTAATGCAACAAGCAATTTAAGAGCAAGCGTTAAACCAAACCACGACAATTTATTCTGTGCTGTCTGCATAATACTCCTCCGTTTTACATAAATTCCCGTGTTCCCAAGGGAACATTACGTTTACTTTTAGGTAAGCGTGACTTATACTGTGTGTAATTTTGTACGGCAACAGCA
>CAYVBI010000428.1:0-1239 GCA_964448985.1 uncultured Dehalococcoidales bacterium | reverse complement strand
CCATTGCTATCGTTCGATTTGGCCACAGACAACTCCAGTGTAAAAGCCTGTTATGGCGGCGCTGCGCCATTAGAGACTTATTAAATAGCCAGTATATTATGTAATGTTAAAAGCCCTCGATCCGCGAGACGATCTCAAGCATGACTTCGTCTGCACCGCCGCCGATGGACATTACACGGACGTCACGGAAATAGCGCGAAATGAGCGTTTCGTTCATTAACCCCATCCCGCCGAACATCTGCAGGCACCCGGTGGCAACTTCAGAGATGAGCTGCCCTGCCAGCAGTTTGCCCATGGAGACTTCCCGCGTAGCGTCCCGGTCTTCCATTTTCAACCGGACGATGTGATAGGTCAGCTGTCTCAGGGCTTCATTCCTGGTAATCCAATCCGCCAGCCGGTGCCTCAGGACCTGCTTGGTGATCAGGGGTTTGCCGAACACTATACGCTGGCGGAGATAGTCCACCGTCAGGGCGATCATATCCTGCACGGCCGAACAGGTCCCGGGCAGCACAGCGAACCTCTCATGCTGGAACTGCTTCATCTGAATGATGAAACCCTCCCGGTCGTCGCCGATCAGGTTTTCCGCCGGCACCTTTACATCATCGAAAAAGAGCTCTGCCGTATCGCTGCTCCAGAGCCCGATTTTATCGAGCTTCTTGCTCACCCCAAAACCTTTAAGATTGGTCGGTATTACGAAGAGCCCGAAGGAATGATATCCCTCTCCCTCATCGGTCCTGGCCAGGAGAGTGAGGAAATCCGCCTGGACCCCGTTGGTGATAAAGGTTTTCGATCCGTTCAGCAGATAGTAACCGTCTTTCTTGACCGCCCTGGACTTCATGGCACGGACATCGGAGCCCGCATCCGGCTCGGTCACGGCAATGGCACAGACCATGTCGCCGGCGATGGCCGGCTTAAGGTAGGTTTCTTTAAGGTACTCGCTCCCGAAGGCCGCGATGGCCGGTGTGGCCATGTTCGTCTGGACGGCGATGGCCGTTGAAACGCCCATGCCTTTGATGTGTCCGATCTCTTCCAGCATGACCGTCTCGAACCAGTAATCCAGTCCACCTCCACCGTATTTCGGATCGTAGCGGATGCCCAGGAACCCGAGATCACCCATCTTCTTGAAAAGCTCGTGAAGGGGAGCTGTAGTCTTCTCCCATTCATTCATATGGGGATTGATCTCCTTATCGACAAACTTCTTTATCGATGCCCTGAAAGCATCGTGCGTCTCGTTGAAAT
>CAYVBI010000427.1:0-1242 GCA_964448985.1 uncultured Dehalococcoidales bacterium | reverse complement strand
CTGCAGTCCCACCAGCCTGACCTTCAGCGGCATACAGGGTGGAAGCAATCCTGCAACGCAGGCGTTGAACATCTCCAACTCCGGCGGAGGCACATTGAACTGGACCGCTTCGTCCAGCGCAGCATGGCTGACACTTTCTCCCACCAGCGGCACTGCTCCCGGCGCAGTTATGGTGACAGCCGCTATCTCCGACTTGAGCGCAGGCACATACAACGGCGCAATCACCATAACCGCAACCGGCGCCACCAATACCCCACAGACCGTGCCTGTGACGTTAACGGTTCAAACCCCATCTTCCAACTGGCTTGCCGGTTGGAGCTATCGCAAGCAAATCACCATCGACGGCTCCTCTGCCGGCGCCCAGACCAATTACCCGATGAAACTGACCATCAACAGGTCCACCGGCGCCGACTCCGGCGCCACTGTGTACCTCGGAACTAAATGTGACAGCGACTACAAAGACATCAGGTTCACTAAATCCGACGGAGCAACCCTCCTGGATTACTGGATTGAGTCCTCTACCAGCAGCACTGCCACCGTGTGGGTTGAGCTCGATTCCATACCAGCATCACCGGGCACAGCTAATTTCAATCTCTACTATGGCAATAGCGAGGCAACGTCTGCTTCGAACATAAAAAATACCTTTACCTTCGCAGATGATTTTGATGACGGCACGTTGGATGCCGCAAGGTGGACTACCGGCGGTGGTACCGGAGGAACTGTCACCGAGGCCAACGGCGTGCTCACCGTAACAGCGGGCTCCTCAAACCAGAAGTACGCCGCCAGCGTCAATACCTATAATAATGCCTATGCCCTGCATGCCCGGGCCAAGTTAGATTCAATAACAGGCTGTTCCAGCTACCGGTTGATCGGCTTTGTGACCACCATGGGAAGCTATGCCGATAAGCTCTATACCACAACCCACAGATGGTATTATTCAGGCGCCAATTTTGTGGCTGTATCCGGCAACGGCAGCAAAGCAACTCAGGCCAACATGAATGTGGCCGCAGACACCAGCTATCACGTCTCAGAATGCCGCAGGTATGCTGCAAGCGGCACTAACTACGATAGATTCATCATGGACGGAGGCGCTGCCGTAAGCGGGTCCAAACCAACGGCTACCGCCAGATATATTTACATCAATTCCGATGAACACGGCAAGGCTATTCTTGTGGATTGGATCTTCCTCAGGAAATTTGTATCCGTAGAGCCCACCTGGGCTGCCTGGGGCAGCGAGGAAAC
>CAYVBI010000426.1:0-1245 GCA_964448985.1 uncultured Dehalococcoidales bacterium | reverse complement strand
TGGAGGAGAAAAGGATTTTGGAGCCGTCCGGCGACCATGTGGGCACGCTGTTCCATGCCATCTTCTCATGCTCGTGGGAATGGCCGACTTCTGCGGAAGCTGACTCGTCATGGGTTTTCAATGTCGTGCTGTCCGTCAGTTGACGAAGGTTACTGCCATCTGAGTTTATGCTGAATATCTCGAGGCTTTGCGCGCCTTCTTTATCGTGGATTACGCCTACAAATACGATTTTCGTGCCGTCCGGCGACCACCTGGGGAGTCCATCCCAGTTGGGCCTGCTGGTCAACTTCCTGCGGTCGCTCCCATCGGCATTCATGCTCCATATCTCGTAGTTACCAGACCGGTTGGAGGTAAAGACCATTTTGGATCCATCGGGCGACCACCTGGGCAGTCCATCCCAGGTCTGGTTCTCGCTGGATATTAACCGTGTATCCGTGCCGTCGGGGCTGATCGTATATATGTGCAGGGCTTGATCGAGGTCGGAGGTGTAAGCAATGAGACCCGGAAGCCCCGACGGCTTATAGTCCGTGGCCGGGCCTGCGCAGGCAAATAACGATGATGCCGACAACGCAAGCAGGCCGGTAAGGCACAGCAATTTAAACAGTTTGAAATTGGACATGGTGATCCCTCCTTGGACTGAAGTATCTTGTTCAGGAAAGTATAATTGCAGCATTGAATATTGGCAAATATGCGCCGGCAGGTGCGATCCGGGTATTCAGGCAGACTTGCGCGTGGCCATAAACTCGACAGCCCAGTCACGCATGGTGCGGGGTGGATAGTGGTCCGCCTCATTGCGCACCGGGGACAGGGAGCCGTTGGGTTGATTCATATGGCCCTCCGCGATAATAGTTATTTTGGCCACAAAGGCGTACGCAGCAGCTTCAGCTTATCTGCGAGCGGCCAAGTTCGCGCAGGACACGCTCAAAGACCACCATATCCTGTGCGGAGAAATTCTTGCGGATGGAGGAGTCCAGCTCGTCCGCGAAGCCGATGATACGCGGCCCGACCTCCCTCGCCTTCTCTGTAAGGTAAACCAGTGCCGACCTGCGGTCCTCCGCGTTGGGCCTGCGTTCCACGTAACCGTTTTTCTCCATGCGATCGAGGATGCCCGTGATAGTTGAACCGTCCAGCGCCACTTGCTGCCCCAGTTCGCCGATGGTTATCCCGTCTCCCATCCAGAGGGCGTTGAACACCATGTACTGGGGCGTGGTCAGGTTGAAGGGCGACAGCCGCGAATCATAGTGC
>CAYVBI010000425.1:0-1275 GCA_964448985.1 uncultured Dehalococcoidales bacterium | reverse complement strand
CGGACGGATGCTTGCCGAGCTGGGGGCTGATGTTATAAAGGTTGAAAGACCGGGAGGAGATGCTTCCCGGAGCATCGGCCCCTTTTATCATGACATACCTGATCCCGAGAAAAGTCTGACATGGTTTGCTTATAACCTGAATAAGAGGGGTATAACTCTCGATATCAAAACCAGGGATGGACGGGAGCTTTTCAAACAGCTTGTTAAAAGGTCTGATATCGTAGTGGAATCATATCCCGTCGGACACATGGAAGAGATAGGTTTAGACTATTTCGAGCTGAAGAAAGTCAATAAGAGCATTATCATGGCGTCTATCACGCCTTTCGGGCAGACCGGACCCTACAATAAATTCACAGGTTCAGATATTATCGCCCAGGCGATGAGCGGCTATCTATATATCTGCGGCGATCCTGACCGTCCCCCTTTACGTGTTAGTTTGCCGCAATCGCCTTTATTTGCAGGTGGGGAGGCGGCAGTTGCCGCTTTAATTGCCCTGTATCACAGGGACATCGCAGGTGAAGGACAGTATATCGATGTATCGGCGCAGCAGAGCATGGTCAAGAACACAGTAAACGCAAACTCTCTGTGGTTTACTTATGGAATGATTTTAGAAAGGTCAGGCGCATATAGAGTGGGGCTGGGCAGCGGCACGCGTGCCCGCCAAACATGGCCATGCAAAGACGGACTCGTTAATTTCGTAATATTCGGGGGTGCGCCAGGAGCCGTAATGAATAAAAAGCTTGCGGAATGGCTAAAAGAAGAAGGCCTGTCCACTAAACAGAGAGAGGAAATGGATTGGGACAACTTTGACGTAACCAAGTTTACACAGGAAGAGTGGGAGCAACTCGAAGCCCCGGTAGCCGAGTTTTTTGCAAGATATACCAAACAGGAATTGTTCAGGGAAGCCTTGAAAAGGCATATGCCCATATGTCCGGTATTAAATCCGGCGGATGTGGTGGATTTTTTTCAGCTCAAGGCAAGAAATTTCTGGATAGATGTCGAACATCCGGAACTCGGTTGTGTGATTAAGTATCCTGCCAGTTGTATGAAGTTTACGGCGATGCCTGTCTTTAAATTTCGAAGGGCACCGCTTATCGGCGAACACAATCCGGAGGTTTTTCAGGGCGAGCTCGGCTTATCGTTGGCGGAGATCAACACATTAAAACTGGACAAAATAATTTGAATGGAAAACAGCATGGGAAAGCAAGCACTGGATGGATTAAAGGTTCTTGATTTTACCTGGGTCATAGCAGGCCCCCTGGTGACGAAGTGCCT
>CAYVBI010000424.1:0-1278 GCA_964448985.1 uncultured Dehalococcoidales bacterium | reverse complement strand
TCGCCGACAGGTTCGGCAAGGGCATACGCAGCGCGCCCCGCGATGCGCTGGTGGGTGACTCCTGCGACGAATCCGAAAGGGGCAAGGCCTTCGGCTTCCACCGCGCCATGGACACGTCGGGCGCTGCACTGGGACTGATCATCGCCGCGCTGGTGATATTTTTAGTACAGGGGGAAGTACTGTCCCTGCAGGCGGATGCGTACCGCTGGCTGGTAATCCTCGGTGTTATCCCGGCTTTCATCGCGCTGTTTTTCTTCCTGTTTATCCATGAGCCTCCCAAACAGGCCTGCGCAATACCGGAAGCCCAATCAACGGGTCAGGGCGCGGCCGGACCGCCAGCTACATCAGCCTTCACGGGCAGGTTCAAGCTTTTCCTGGTCATCTGTTTTATTTTCACTCTGGGAAATTCCAGTGACGCCTTCCTGATACTCAGGGCACAAAACCTGGGAAACAACGTTTTCTACATCGTCCTTATGCTGATCTTATTCAACGCCGTCTACGCGCTCATCTCTGTACCGGCAGGTATGCTGTCCGACAGATTGGGAAGGAAGAAGATCATCGCGCTGGGCTGGACCGTATATGCACTGGTCTACCTGGGCTTTGCATTCTTCAACGCGGAATACATGGCCTGGGTGCTCTGGGCAATGTATGGGGTGTATTATGGTCTGGCCGAAGGAGTAGCGAGGGCTCTGGTGGTAGATCTCGTGCCCGAGGATAAGAGGGGAACGGCTTTCGGGGCTTATCACGGCGTGGTGGGAATAACGCTGCTGCCGGCCAGCTTGATAGCGGGATGGCTCTGGCAGGCGGTCAGCCCGGCGGCCCCCTTTTATTTCGGGGCAGCAACCGCTGTTCTGGCTGTAGTGGGATTGTTAATCTTTATCAAAGAATGAGCATTTGTAGGGGCGTACCTTCAGGTGCGCGCCTATAAGAGCGGACAGGCCTAAAGAGCCTGTCCCTACATCGGGCGGGTTTAAAAACCCGCCCCTACATTTTTATAAAAGTTACCCCAGTATGATGTTGTCGATCAGCCTGGGCTTGCCCATCCTGACCGCCAACGAGATCAACACCTTTCCGTGTATGGTATCCACCTCATCCAGCGTGCCCGTATTGGCGATGCTGATGTAATCAATCTTTGCAGCAGGCACGTCCGAGATCAGGCCGTTCATGGCCTTTTTGATCGAGGCGGCATCGCGCTCACCTTTGTCGTACATGTCTTTTGCCAGGCAGAGCGATTTGTACAGCGCCACAGCCGAAGGACGTTCCTCCTTAGTCAGGTAA
>CAYVBI010000423.1:0-1279 GCA_964448985.1 uncultured Dehalococcoidales bacterium | reverse complement strand
CATTATAAATATTTAAAGCGAACAAGTGTTCGCAAAGAGGGGGTTGAAATGTATTTAACACAAGAGATTCGATATCATAGTAAAGACAGTAAAGAGGTGGTAATTTATAAACTTGTTGATAATGAATATATAAGATATGGGATAGTTACATATCCCATGAATGAAACAAGAGATCAAATAAATAAAGATCTTAGAGTTAAAATTGATAAGTGGCTACCTTATATTACTACTAAATAATAACTTGAACCAGGCTAACATAATAGGCTAGTCTGGTTGAATTTATTATCAATAACAAGGAGGGTAAAATGAGTAAAGTTAAAATTAAACAATATAGCAATATTGTTTATAGCATTAATAAATATCTAGAGGCATATCCAGATGATCCAGACATGGTTAAATTATTAAATTTAATAGCAAACAAGGGGGGTATATAATGTTAAATTGTAAAGAATGTAATACAATAATAACGGGGCTGAATGAGGATAGCTTCGGGGGGTATACTGAATACTGTTATAAGCATGGTAAAATTAAAGCTTTTAAAGACTATGATAACATGTTAAGGGAAGATTTTATTAATGAATTAAACCAAGAAGATCCTTGTTTTGATGGACTATGGGAAATAGGGGAAGAGTTTATTTAAATAAAATCTAATATCTTAAAGCGGTCCAGATTTAAAATAATCTGGATCGTTTTTATTTTGTATCACCAAAGTAATAGCAACGTCCTCTGGGGATCATGCCAATAAAAGCCTAAAAAGCCACCTAAAAAGTAAATCATGCTTGATATTATAATTTTATAATATGACGTTGAAACCATATTACAAAGACAGTTATTAATACTTCAGGTTATTGCGTATCGTTGCGTGCATTAAAATACTCTTGTGTATATAGTTATGATATTATGATAAGATTTTTTATATTTATATATAAGTAATTAATAAAAGTATATAAAGTAACTACTATATTGATAAATCTAAATATATAAATATAAATTCTATTATTATTATTAATAATTATTATCATAATATCATAACTATATACTAACAAGCACTTAACAGTACGTAACGTAACGCAAACATCAAGTCTATTAACACAAGTCTATGTAATATATGTTCAAACAAAAATAAAACATTTTTAATAAAAACACTTGACAAATACTTTAAAAAATGCAATAATTAGTCAACATTAAAATTTAATTGAAAGGAAATCAAAAATGGTAATGAATTATCAACCAAATAACAACGCAAGCAACACCCTCGAATTCATAGCTTGCACCCGTC
>CAYVBI010000422.1:0-1281 GCA_964448985.1 uncultured Dehalococcoidales bacterium | reverse complement strand
GCTGTCATAGAAATATACCACAAAGGAAAACGGGTGGCCTCCCATATGCGGGTCAGCAAACCAGGTGCTTTTGTCACAGAAAATATGCATATGCCGCACAGGCACCGGCAGTTCCTTGAATGGACACCGGAGAGGATCAAATTATGGGGAGAGAAGACAGGGCCCCACACAAAGACCCTCATGGAAGCCATTATGGATCACCGGGACCACCCGGAACACGGCTTCAGAAGCTGCCTCGGGATTATCCGACTCTCAAAGGCATACTCTCCTGAAAGGGTAGAGAACGCATGTAAAAGAGCGTTAGAGATAGAGGCGTACAATTACCGGAGCGTCAAGTCGCTACTGGAGAGAGGATTGGAAAACAGTATTCTTACCGGTGAAAATAAAAAAGTTATCACCTTGCACGCCAATATCAGAGGCAACGAATACTACCGGGAGGTGGCCCATGATTGAGGCGATCATTGAAAAGCTCATTGTCATGAAGCTCTCCGGGATGGCGGAAGGGTTAAGAGAACAGATGAACAGTCATGCATACAGAGACCTGAGTTTTGAAGAGCGCTTAGGACTCCTTGTCGATAAGGAGAAGATGAACCGGGAAAACAGACAGATAAAGATCCTCCTGGCCCAGGCCCACTTAAGGCACCCCAATGCCTGCTTCGAGGATATTGACTTCAGGGCCAGAAGGGGGCTTGCAAAAGATGTGATCCTCAAACTCTCTCAGAATGAGTGGATACACCGTCATCAGAATGTCATCATTGTCGGACCCACCGGGGCAGGAAAAACATACCTTGCCTGTGCTTTGGGTAATAGTGCGATACGGCAGGGGATAAGCGCTATTTATGTGAGGTTGCCGAGATTGGCGCAGGAGTTGAAGATAGCTCGGGCAGACGGGAGTTTTGTAAAGCTCCTCTCACGGCTCCAGAGGATACGACTCCTTATTGTTGATGACTGGGGAATAAATACCTTTACCGATGAAGAAAGGAGAGGCTTCCTTGAAATCATGGAGGACAGACACAATGTACGATCTACCGTTATTGCGAGTCAGTTCCCCATAGATACATGGCACGATATCATAGGAGATCCGACCCTTGCAGATGCTATCTGTGACAGGGTTGTTCATAATGCCCATAAAATCATCTTAACAGGAGAATCGATGAGAAAAATACACTCAGGCTTGACATAGGTCGAACACTTTTATAAAGTAGAGACGGCAGGAAAAGAATCATCAAAAAGCCGTTCGGATAAAATCGGATTCAGTGTTCGAATACATCGGATTAGATA
>CAYVBI010000421.1:0-1282 GCA_964448985.1 uncultured Dehalococcoidales bacterium | reverse complement strand
GAGAACCATGAACGAAAAAAAAGTGCAAATCAAAGTACTGCGTTATAACCCCGACTCCGGGGACAAAGGCTATTACCAGGAATACGCCGTACCGCTGGTAAAAGGGATGAGCGTTATGGGAGGCCTCGATTATATCTATCAGAATTTGGATAGCACACTAGCCTATTACGATCATGCCGGTTGCTCACTGGGTATCTGTGGCAGGTGCACAGCCAGGATCAACGGCAAAGCCGGGCTGCTCTGCCAGACGGAGCTTAGCGGCGATGTTGTGATCGAGCCGGCCGTTAAAGAACGCACGTTGAGGGACCTGGTGATAGTGCGGGCAACAAAATAGCAGATGAGGAGGGCCTAATGAATACTCAGGACCAGCATCCATTGCTTTTCGGATTGATCGCAAGGAGTATTGTCCGGGACTGCGGTGGCGAAGGTGAAAAAGCGCTTTCCGCGGCAATGAAACACTATGGCTACCGTCGTGGCAGGCGCATGGCTGATAAGGCCAAGCAGCACGGTTACGCAACCGGCCTGGACAGCTACTTGCTTTTCGGAGAATTCGATGTCTGGAAGGTGGGCAACGTGAGTAAGATAACGCAGAAGAAGCCGTATACCGAAGTGCAAATGAGCAATTGTCACTGGAATACGGTATGGAATAATCACGGGTTGTCGGAATATGGCAAGTATTATTGCCGTGATATCGACGTGGCCATAATGAGCGGATTCAGCAATGATGCCGCACGGCTGGAAGTCCCATCTACAATGAGTGAAGGCAGCAACGTATGCATTTTTAAATACATCGACTGGCCTTTAAAGACCGGCACCATGCTGCGCTACTTGTTTAATAAGAAGAAATTTGCCAAAATCGCCGTCAAGCCCTGGGACTACCATACTGCAGATATCTATCAGGCACTATCGGAAAAGCTGGTCCCGGCACTGGGTAAGCAGGCAGGGGCCAGCCTGCAAAGTGCGCTGGCTGAGTTCGAAAAGAAATGCGGCCCTGAGGCGCGCGAGCGGATCATGAAAATAGTCGGGGAAACAGATTTCAACGTTGCATGAATAATCACCCTGTATATACGATAAAAGACATCCTCCGGCTGGAGGTGGCGCCGGCGTTGGGCTGTACCGAGCCGGCCGCCGTTGCCTTGTGCTCGGCCGCGGCCGCCAGTTTGCTGCCAGCCGGGGAGATCACCCTTATCGAAGTCTGGCTCGATCCCAACCTTTATAAAAACGCCATGGGCGTAGCCATTCCCGGGACTATGGGTGAATACGGCATCGACCTTGCCGCCGC
>CAYVBI010000420.1:0-1284 GCA_964448985.1 uncultured Dehalococcoidales bacterium | reverse complement strand
TCTCGATGATTTTGCTCAGGTACTTGCCCAGCCCGTCATGGGTCATGCCGCGTACCACCTTGACGCCCGTGGTTGGGACATCACAGAATTTATACGTGTTGTTGGGCGCGGTGAAGATGGCCTCCGCCAGGTCTTTGCCAACCTTGTTGCGGTCGATATCTATGGCCGCCACGAAGTTGATGTCCTTGATGTGGTAGCCTCCCAGGTTGATATGCATCAGGCCCGGCACGGACTCATCATCCTTGGCTTTCTTGTAATAATGCACCCCCTGGACGAAGGAGGAAGCGCAATTGCCAACTCCAATAATGGCTACGTTTATTTTCCCCATTTGATTAACTCCTTATCGGCTCAGGCAGTGGGCTCATTTACTGTCCTGGCCACTATCTTTAAGCATCTCTTTAATGATCTGCCGCGGTCTTACAAGCCACATAGGAATTTTGGACTCGTGCAATATCTTATCCGCCACACTACCCAGCACCCAGCGGGCGATGCCGCTCCTTCCGTGCGTGGACATGGCGATGAGGTCGGTCTTTTCTTCCCGGGCCACCTCGATGATCTTGGCAGCGGGATCGCCCGATACGATTCTGACTTTTACATCGATTCCCCTGGCGCTCAGCCGCGCGTCGACCTTATCGAGATATTTCTGTCCCGCGTCGTGCATGGCTTTGACGAATCCGGTAAATTCGGGGCCCAGCCAGCGTGCTTCGACAGCGTGAGGGGCAGGCAGTACGTGTACCAGCACCATAGAGGCGCCGGTTTTAAGCGCTATAGCCTCGGCATCGTGCATAGCAGCACCACCTGTCTCTGATCCATCAAGGGGCGCAAGAATTCGCTTGAAAGCGGCCTTCCTGTCCCTGTCAACTTCCTTTACCTGTTTGCTGTGTATACCCAGCACAGGCACCGTGGCCTGTGAGACCACTTTTTCAAATACACTTCCCAGCCACCATCTTCGTAGACCGCTGATGCCATGTGTGGCCATAATGATGAGATTCATATGGTGCTCGACTGAGTATGCAAGGATGCTCTCAGATGGCCCGCCGTATAGCATCTGCCCTTTGGCTTTTATCTCCTGGCCCCGGGCAGTGATCTCCGTATAGTCGAGCAGTTCTTGCTGCGGGTCACTGTAAAGCAGCACAGCCCTGCAGGTAATATCACTTTTTTGGAGATGCTCGACAGCATGGTGTACATAGTTGTCCAGGAGCTGATTGACTCTGCGTCTCCTGCTGCCAAGCCCGACTCCCAGGATATCAACCTCTGAGTCAAACCTGCTGGCAATGTCCCTGA
>CAYVBI010000419.1:0-1286 GCA_964448985.1 uncultured Dehalococcoidales bacterium | reverse complement strand
TGAATTTAGGCGGGTATACCTCAACCGGTTTACCGACATATACGGATCCAGTCTATGGCCCCCAGTACGGCAACTTTGGAGCGCTGGAGATTTACAAGGTCCAGTATGGTACATATGAGAATCTCGATACACTCAGCTATAACGATCCTGGGAAGCTGGTGGCCTCGGGCAAAATAACCAGCTATCCGGTGGTCGCGCCCTGGAAATTAGAGATCAAGGATCCTGCAAGCGGAAAATCCAGTGTGCAGGGATTAGTCGCAGCCGGGCAGCCCAGGTTCCAGTTAAGGATGCAATTTTTCACCACCACTAACTGGAATGGCGTGGCAGATACGCTGTGCTTTGATAAAGCCACGTTGATGGTTAAGTACCATTTGCCCTGAAGAACCACATACTAATCCAGTCGCAATTAAAAATAAATAAATAGAAAGGAGCATTTACAGATGTCAATCGCACGAGTCACTGAAATTAAAGCGTCTTCCATAAAGAGTTTCGACGACGCGATCAAGTTAGGCATTGCCCGCGCTGAAAAAACTCTTACACATGTACAATCAGCATGGATCCAGAATCAGGAAGTTATTATCGGTAAGAAGGGACAAATCTCCGAGTATCGGGTCCAGATGAAAGTTACGTTTATTCTTGAAGAGAAAATACGTAAATAATTAGAGTGCCCCGTAGTTTCTCTTCTTGCCACAGTTAAAACTGGCTGCTGCTGTTGCAGGCCGTAAAGTCGTCTCCGATGGCAGCAGCAAATCTAATCCAGTACTTAAGGTATGCAGCTCGGCCATCAAAGGCGAGTTTATGTCGCAGGGAAAATATTTTCGGAGATAATTATAATGAAAAAAGCCGCATTTCTCTCTTTATCACTACTACTATTACTGGTTTTTATGCCGGGTTGTTTTACAGTTCTAGTCCAGGCGCCAAACCCTGCACTACCGGTTATTGAAGTTTTCAGCAATAATCCAGCTACGATTAAATCCGGTGGCACGTCAATCCTGTTGTGGAATGTTACCGGAGCTAACTCGGTGAGTATAGATCAGGGTATAGGCCAGGTTAATGCTGCGGGGATCAGGGTAGTATCACCTGCCAGGTCCACTGTTTATACTATAAGCGCCACCAACTCTACCGGTACCGTTACCGGATCAGCGATGACTACTGTCACCTCAGCATCCCTCTCTCCCGCCCCTGCCTCATTTGCGGTAACCGGAATAATAGCCAACACCGAACCGTCAAGCCGTACCGGTTGTTTCAACCTTTACGCTAATATCACTGCCAATGGACCCGGCACA
>CAYVBI010000418.1:0-1291 GCA_964448985.1 uncultured Dehalococcoidales bacterium | reverse complement strand
CCACCAGCCTTTTGGACTCGGGGATATTGGCATATTTCCGCCAGACCTGGTCGTATAAAATGCCCTGGTCGGCGATGCAGGTTGCCAGGCCGTACTCCAGGGCGGCCAGGGCAATGGTCAGGCAGACTGCGCCGATTCCCAGCATATCCAGGTGATAATGCATCTCCTTATCGGCGCAGATCACGATCTGGCAGGGGGATTCGAAGAAACGCATCCCGCGCAGCATCCATTTATGCCGTGCCTCCTTATCCTCGCGTTTAATGCCGACGATCTTGAATATCTCAATAGCCAGGTCAACCTGGCGCTGCCGGTATATTCCTTCGTACGGATTGCGCAGCATGTCGTTAGTGGGAATGGTATGCTCGTTAAACAGCTTGCCGCACTCCTCGCGTATCTCGTCCAGAGCCTTGCCGGTGGCCACCACGAACTCCCAGGGCTGGGTGTTCATTCCTGAAGGCGCGCGCACGGCGGCCTCCAGCACCTTGTGTATCACCTCTTTGGGCACCGGGTCCTTTTTAAACCCGCGTATGCTCCTGCGGTTGTTGATGGCATCCAAAACGTCCAAAATGTGCCTCCTTCTGGCTGAAAGTCCGGTTATTCTACTATGTTTACAGAGTAAAATTCCAAACATGAGAAATTATTGCATAATGTGTTACATTGTGTTACATTATATATGCAGATGAAAATAATCTCGCTTGAATGGAACGAAGATGATGTAGAACATACTGCATGTCATGGGATTAATCCTACAGAGGTCGAGGACGTTTGTTTTAATCCACATATAGCAGTCAAAGGCAGGTTTGGAAGATATGTTTTATACGGGCAAAGCTCAGCCGGTAGATATATTAAATTGATTTTAGAAAGATTATATGACCATATCTTTCGATCGGTCACGGCATACGATATGACTGAAAGTGAGAAACATAATTATAAATTAAAGAAAAGCTGGTGATTATTATGGCAGAGAAAAAGAAGATTTACCCCAACCCCAGGTTTGGCAGTATTGAGGAAGAAGATAAATACTGGGCATCTCATAGTCCGTTGAATGAAGGATATCCGGCTGAAATCCAGAAGGAAAAACAGAAGCGCTCCTCCTTCTTAACAATTCGTCTGAATGGAGAAGAGTTGACACGGCTACGCGATCTCGCATCATCAAAGGGAATGGGGCCTTCAACTTTAATAAGAACACTGATAAAGGAAGCACTAACACCCAGGGAACGCACTGAATTAGCTCTAAGTGAAAGCGCACAACGATTTCAGGTAATCGCTCAAGAACTTGTTTGCGATAGGA
>CAYVBI010000417.1:0-1306 GCA_964448985.1 uncultured Dehalococcoidales bacterium | reverse complement strand
ATGACTTAGGATCATGTGCCGCAAGGCGTAGGGGTTCGAGTCCCCTCTTCCCCAGAGGCGAATTTAATAACAAGGGCAGGTGATTTCAATGGAGATGCAAATAAAGAAAACGAAGAAAACAAAGATCCACAAGGTGGATTTTTCAGGCCTGGGTTTCGGCGATGTCTTCAGCGACCATATGCTGAGGATGGACTACAAGAACGGTAAATGGGGACCGGCCAGGATCACCCCATTCACACACATACGGATGCTGCCGTCATTGACGGTTCTCCACTACGCCCAGGCGGTTTTTGAGGGGTTAAAAGCCTTCCGCAGCAAAGACGGGACCGTTAATGTATTCAGGGCGGACAAACACATCGAGCGTTTCAACCGCTCCTGCCACCGCCTCTGCATACCCGAGATCGATAAGAAAGTGTTCATGGACGGCATTCTAAAGCTGGTTGAGGTCGAACGTGAGTGGATTCCCAAGCAGAAGGGCTACTCCCTTTACATCCGGCCGTTTGTTTTCGCCTCCGATAATAACCTGGGTGTCCATGTCTCCAAGACATATAAATTCTTTATTATACTTTCACCTGTCGGCGCTTACTATAAGGAGGGCATGAACCCGGTTAAGCTCATTACTGCCATCGAGCACACACGCGCTGCCGAGGGCGGGACCGGCTTCGCCAAGACGCCCGGCAACTACGCAGCAAGCCTTTATGCCGCGCACGAAGCTCAGAAAAAGGGATACACGCAGGTGCTCTGGCTCGACGGCCTGCAAAAGCATTACATCGAGGAAGTCGGCACCATGAACGTATTCTTCTATATCGGTGACGAACTTATCACACCTCACCTGGGCGGCACTATACTGGCCGGGGTGACGCGCGATTCGGTGATTCACCTTGCCAGAGATTGGGGCATTAAGGTCCTGGAGCGCAAACTGTCCATGGATGAGGTGATAGCAGCCTGGGAAACCGGCAAACTCAGGGAAGCCTTCGGCACGGGCACCGCGGCAGTCATCTCACCAATCGGCTCGATCACACATAAAGAGAAAACGGTGATCATCAACGGCGGCAAAACCGGCACTCTCTCAACCAGGCTGTACGAGGCTATTACCGGTATTCAGTATGGCGAAAAGCCGGATAAATTCAGCTGGATATTCAAAATTAAATAGATCGGTCAGGACGCCGCTGTCTGCCGTAGCTGCTAACGGCGGCGTCCACTATTTGACACGTTTTCAGCACAGACTATATACTTTACTCTGCATTTTCGGGGGCCATTAGCTCAGTTGGTTAGAGCACAGTCCTGATAAGACTGGGGTCTGTGG
>CAYVBI010000416.1:0-1306 GCA_964448985.1 uncultured Dehalococcoidales bacterium | reverse complement strand
GTTAGTCACCTGAGTGTCAGCATTCGTTAGTCACCTGGACAGAAGAAATGCGATAAGATGTGCGCCAAAAACCTGATCCAGGAGACCTGTCTATGGCCAAAAAAACTGCTCGGAGTTGACTCGCAAAGCTATGGTCAGTGCTGTTCGTCACGGTGAATCTATGAGAAGCGTTGCCAAACGTTATGGTGTCGCGCTGAGGACCGTCCAGTATTGGGTCAGGTACGCGGGCGACAGGCGGATCGACCGCGTCGATTTCGCCTCCAAGCCGACCGGTGCGGCTCCTCCTCACAACCGTACATTGCCAGAGATGGAAACACTGCTCGTGGACACGCGTCGAGAACTCCGAGAGTCGAGTGCTCTCGGCGAGTATGGGGCTTTGGCGGTCCATCAGGATCTCAGTTTGTGCGGCGTGACCGGCGTGCCCTCGGTCAGCACCATCCACCGGGTGTTTCGCAGGAACGGTCTGCTCACTCGCCGGCGCATCCGCTACCCCGCTCCGCCGCCGGGGTGGTATCTCCCGAACCTCGAAACGGTCGCTGTGGAACTCGACTCGTTCGACTTCATCGAGGAGCTCCGGATCGAAAACGGACCGCTCGTGGACGTGCTCAATGGAGTGTCTCTGCACGGCGGCCTGCCTGCGTCCTGGCCCGCAGAAAGCCCCGTTTCGGCCATTTGGACGCTTGAGCGACTGGTTGAACACTGGCGGCTGTTCGGCCTGCCCGCGTACGCCCAGTTCGACAACGACACCCGTTTCCAAGGTGCCCACCAGTTCGCAGACTCGTTCGGCCGGATCGTCCGCTTGTGTCTCGGACTTGGGATAGTGCCGGTGTTCGCTCCGCCCCGCGAAACGGGCTTCCAGGCCGCCGTCGAGGGCTTCAACTCCCGATGGAAGAAGGGCGTGTGGAACCGGTTCCATCATGACAGCCTTCCCACACTCCTCACTCACACGCAACGGTACGTCGCTGCTTATCGCTCCCGGCATGCCAAGCGCATCGAGGCAGCTCCCGCACGCACTCCCTTTCCACAAGGCTGGAGCTTCAACTACCAACTGGAACCTCGTGGGTGCATCATCTACATCCGGCGTGCTGACGAGCAAGGTCGCGTCCGCGTCTTGGGTCATACGTGTCACGTCGGCGACGGCTGGGGCCATCGGCTCACAAGATGCGAGGTCTTGTTCGACGAAAAAGTCATCCGGTTCTTCGGCCTGCGCCGGCGCGAACCGTCCGAGCAGCCGTTGCTCAAAGAGGCCCACTATGACTTCGCTTCGCGACATTTTTCGGACTCAACCAGATGCCAGGTTCTTCAC
>CAYVBI010000415.1:0-1315 GCA_964448985.1 uncultured Dehalococcoidales bacterium | reverse complement strand
GGTTCATCCGGTTCATGCGTACTTTTGACTTGAAAAGAGTGGACATACAACCCCAAAAGGAAATTGTGAGAGATTTCCTATTATGGGAGGGGAAGCATGTCCACGAGCCTTTTGTATCACGGTTTTGGTCTGATTGGTTATGAATATGTTCGCACCCGATACGCAGAAGGGGCGGTCATTTTTTCCGTCAAGCGCAAACGGGGAAAGTTTCGTTGTTCGTTGTGCCGGAGTCGAGACGTTATCTTTCGGGGAACACTTTCCAGACGCTTTCGGATGGTTCCCATCGGATCGAAAAGGGTGTTTCTGGACTATGAGGTTCAGCGGCTTGAATGTCGGCGTTGCGGGAAGATCCGCCAGGAGAAGCTCGGATTTGCCGATCCCCGATTTTCTTATAGCCACGCTTTTGAACGGTATGCGTTGGATCTGTCGAAGCATACGACTATTCAAGATGTTGCTCGACATTTGGGAGTTTCCTGGGACGTGATTAAGGATATTCAGAAGAGGGATTTGTCCCGGAGATTTTCCCGCCAGTGTTTGAAAAACGTTCGGCGAATTGCCATCGATGAGATTTCGGTTCTCAAGGGACATCGGTACCTGACGGTTGTTTTGGACATGGAAACAGGTGCGGTGATTTTTGTTGGCGACGGCAAAGGTAGCGACGCCCTTGCACCCTTCTGGAAAAAGCTCAAACGTTCCAGAGCAAATGTAAAGGCTGTTGCCATGGATATGTCGCCTGCATATATCAGTGCCGTTCTTGAACATCTGCCCAAGGCGACCATTGTGTTTGATCATTTTCATGTTATCAAACTCTTCAATGACAAACTATCCGATCTCCGAAGAGATCTGTACCGGGAAACAAAAGAAAATCTCCAAAAGGAGGTCCTGAAAGGAACCCGGTGGCTCCTCCTGAAAAATCCCGAGAATCTCGCGCCCGAAAAAAAAGAGAAAGAACGACTGGCGGAAGCCCTTAAGCTCAATGAGCCTCTATCATGCGCCTACTACCTCAAGGAAGACCTCCGGCAGATCTGGCTGCAATTGAATAAAGAGGCTGCCGAAAGGGTCTTCACCGATTGGGTCAAAAGAGCTCAAGCCACAGGTATCAAGATGCTCAAAAAGTTTGCCAACACCTTGGCCGGGTACAAATCAGGAATTCTAGCCTACTATGACTATCGCATCTCATCGGGACCTCTGGAGGGCACAAACAACAAAATCAAAACCATGAAACGAATGGCCTATGGCTTCAGAGATATGGAATTCTTTAAACTCAAAATCATGGCCCTTCACGAAACAAAGTACGCTTTAATCGGATGAACCA
>CAYVBI010000414.1:0-1319 GCA_964448985.1 uncultured Dehalococcoidales bacterium | reverse complement strand
ATGGACTATTATTTTGTCGATAGCTGCGGGATTAACGCGTAGCGTGGCTACTCTCCGCTGTAACAGCTTCAGTTCCTCTGTCTTCATTTTATTTCCTCTCGTACTTTTACCGCCAGTGTTCTGCTCAGTAACATCTCGTTAGCCGCTCGCTGAATTCCTCAGGGCTGAACCTGTAGTCCTGTGTGCCGTAGCACTCTACGGCAAAGGAGGCACATACGCCGCCCATCCGTGCACAATGCTCAATGTTCTTGCCCTGCACAATGCCACCGACCAGCCCGCCCCTATATGCATCACCAGCACCCGTCGGGTCGACTACTATCTTTGGTTTAACAGCAGGAATAGCAATTTCACCATCCTGTGTGAAAATTACGGAACCCAGTTCTCCCTTTGTGACAATAATGTCTCCGGCCAGACTCATTAGCGCTTCTTTTTTCAACCCTGTCATTCTTAATATCAAATCCAATTCATAATCATTGCAGATCAGAATCCGACACCCTTCGATGGCCCGGATCAACTCTTTAGCGTTTAACATCGGCAGGGATTGCCCGGGGTCAAAGATATAATCAATTCCCCTGGACTTACAGGAACCGGGGTAATTCATCATGTTCCCAACATTACCGGGAGATATGATAACGATGGTCTCCTTTGGATTGAATTTGTCAAAGTCCAGAGAGGACGAGTATTTCATAGCACCGGGATTGAACCCGGTAATCTGGTTATCTGCCCGGTCTGTAGTTATGTAGGCGCTTGCTGTAAATTCGTCCTCGATTATTCTAATGTTTTCGGTAGATATGCAATTATCTTTCAACCATTTAAAGTATCCGTGATAATCATGGCCAATAGTAGCTGAGATCAATGGATTTTCCCCCATGAGAGAAAGCGCATAGGCAATATTGCCTGCAGTGCCGCCAAATCTCTCCTTCATACCGTCCACTGTGAAAGAGACATTTAATACGTGAATTTTTTCGGGGAGAATATGATCGGAAAAGTATCCCGGGAAAACCATAATCCTATCGTATGCCAGTGACCCGCAGACAACGACTTGCATATTCATAAACCTCTCGGTATTACCTCGAAATCAACTTTCATTATATCATCCTGATATATATCGCGATAAAACAAATAGTCCGGTGGGACAGTTGAATGCCTTGTAGGGCATTCTGCTATAATAAATAGCTCTCGCCGCACAATATTATTGCATCGATTTTGCAGAGGATAGTTGAATTATGAAATTTGATGTTAAAGACCTCAAGCTCGCCGCCGAAGGCAAGCTGCGCATCGAGTGGGCCAGCCACCAGATGCCCGTGCTCAAGCTGATA
>CAYVBI010000413.1:0-1320 GCA_964448985.1 uncultured Dehalococcoidales bacterium | reverse complement strand
GCCCCAGGGCATAGTCGAGGAGATCAAGAAATCGGGGCTTACCGGACGGGGAGGTGCGGGCTTTCCCTGCGGCCTGAAGTGGGAGCTGGCCCGCAATACCAAGGCGAAGACGAAATATCTCATCTGCAACGCCGATGAGGGTGAGGTCGGCCAATTCAAGGACAAATACTTGCTATCCAAAGATCCCTTCACACTTATCGAGGGCATGCTCATCGCAGGCCTGGCCATCGGCGCGCAGCAGGCGTACATCTACCTCAGGGCCGAATATCATTCTTTATACGACCTGCTCTGCCGCGCTGTCGCGCAGGCCAAAGAGAAAGGCTTTTTAAAGCACACGGATATCAAGGTGTTCGAGGGTGCGGGCGCGTACATCTGCGGTGAGGAATCGGCCCTGATGAATTCCATCGAGGGGCAGCGGGGTGAATCACGCTATAAACCGCCCTATCCGCCCACACGCGGGCTGTGGGATAAGCCGACCATTATAAATAATGTAGAGACGCTGATGAACGTGCCCCATATCATCAACAACGGGGCTGCCTGGTTCAGCTCCATGGGAACCAAGAGGAGCAAGGGCACCAAGGTGTTCTGCGTGAGCGGCGACGTCGCCAGGCCCGGCGTCTACGAGCTTGAGATGGGCAGTACGCTCAAGGAGCTGGTGGTCGATCTGGCCGGCG
Source organism: uncultured Dehalococcoidales bacterium (assembly GCA_964448985.1). GTDB lineage: Bacteria > Chloroflexota > Dehalococcoidia > GIF9 > UBA5629 > CAIMUM01. The sequence continues at coordinate 646 of CAYVBI010000413.1, read as the reverse complement.
CAAAGGATATCAAGGCGGTGCAGGTCGGGGGCTCCACAGGCGCTATCATCCCTGTGCGTATGATCGATACGCCGCTGTCCCACGAGACTTGCCTGGGCTCCGGAGCGGTGGTTGTACTCAACTCGGACCGGGACATCGTCGATATAGTCCTCAACAACATGCGTTTCCTGCATGAGGAATCCTGCGGGAAATGCACACCCTGCCGCGAGGGCACCGAGGTCATGCTGGAGATATTGGGCAGGCTGAACCGGGGAGAGGGCGAAACAGGGGATATCAGCAAACTGGAGGACCTTGCACGGGCGATGGCCCTGGCATCTCTGTGCGGGCTGGGGCAGGCGGCGGCCGTGCCCGTGCTGGACTCGTTGAAATATTTCCGGGATGAGTACACCGACCTGATCAATCAGTCCATGTTCCTGCGCAGCTACCTGGGCAGCGAATCATATAAATCTGAGGAGGCCGTGATATGACCAAGCAGTCGGAAATCGAAAAAGAACGAATGAGAGAGATGTTCGACAACCTGGGGGCGGACAGGTATCCGCTGAAGGAATATAAATCTATAGGCAAGAAAATACCCCGCAGGCTGGACGGCCTGCCCAAGGCTTCAGGTGAGGCTGTCTACACCATGGACATACAGCTTCCCGGCATG
>CAYVBI010000412.1:0-1323 GCA_964448985.1 uncultured Dehalococcoidales bacterium | reverse complement strand
CCGGCTGGATCGCCAAATACAACAGCAGTTACCTGCATTCAGCACTTGGGTACAAAGCACCAATACAATACGAAAACGAATATCGAAATAGCCAGATTACTCAGTTAGTTTCGGCTTGATTAATGGGGTGCATTACAAGACGTATTAACATGGGGGAAAAAGCAGCCTGTGAAGTCTAGATAGCAAGTATACTATGCTTGGCCCACACTCATATACAAAGATACTTACGAAAAAGCCCAGAATATTCTCACGAGCAGGACTTCCATTAATGTCCATGATCTACACTCAGCCGGTCATTATCTGCTCAGCGGTCTGGCCAAATACGATCACTGCAGAAATGCACTGGTCGGTCAGGACGCTAAGAGTGGGAATTTCAACTATTACATTTGCGGTATGTTGCTTAAAAAAAGGATCAAGCGCATGTAATTCACACTATTTTAATAGCCGCAATTCTAAGAGGATTGTAATCGATAAAATCAAAGAGCATATCCTCACTAAGGAAGAACTGAGAGGCAGACAAAGTCAATCTAGATGATTTATCTCCAAGGATAAAATAAATCAAAGACAAAAGGTTAAATTGGAATCCAAGAAACTGGAGCTGGAATGGCAACTGAAAGCCAGTAAAGTTGATACGGTAGATTTGGAAACAGTAACTCTCTATGTGTATAAGTTACGCGTTCCGCTTAGTGAGAGTTTGATTACCGCGGAAATCATTATCAAGAGCTTTGTCAGACAGGTATCCGTGATCGATGATAAGGCAGAGTAAAAATATACGATTCCCATATCAAAAGAAGAACCATTGGAAGAAGCTTTAGAAGCTCCCCACATTAATATGCTATGGTGGAGATAGGGGGATTCGAACCCCCGACCTCTGCGATGCGAACGCAGCGCTCTCCCAATTGAGCTATATCCCCACGGGATTTGTATACTATCAAGGCGTCCCACCGGTGTCAAGGGTGTAGTGTTAACGCCTGCGAGGCGGTTTGCGCTTGCCGCCGGGGCGACCCCCTCCATATGACCTGCCACCCTTGTTGTCGCGCGGCCTTGATTCGCTGATATCGAGTGTCCTTTCCTTGAGCATCTTCCCTTTGAGGCCCGCTATCGCTGCCTCTCCCTCTTCATTGTTGGCCATCTCCACGAATGCAAAGCCCCGCGGCTGCCCGCTGTATTTATCCTTTACAATGGATATGGAGGTCACCTCGCCGTAAACAACGAACTCCGCCCTGATATCTTCCTCCGTTATATCTCGGGCCAGGTTGCCCAGAAAAATATTCATATCAGTACCTCCAATCAATTTCTCCTGCATCCACCAGAGCCTTTTAT
>CAYVBI010000411.1:0-1329 GCA_964448985.1 uncultured Dehalococcoidales bacterium | reverse complement strand
ACGAGGTCATTTGTAACGAGTGTGGCGTCTGCGCCGATATCTGCCCCGAAGGCGCTATCACCAAGGAGGCAGTAGCATGAACAAGCTTGCTAAAGACCCCATAAATGTGGTCGTGGCTGGAGTCGGCGGCCAGGGCAACGTGATGGTCACGCTCGTACTCGGCAACACCCTGGTACATGACGGATACTTCGTCACTATCGGCGAGACGTACGGTGCTTCGCAGCGCGGCGGTTCAGTGATGAGCCATCTTAAAATCTCCGCCGCGAAGCAGTTCAGCCCGCTTATCCCCGAGGGCCAGGCCGATATAGTGCTGGGCATGGAGCCGGTGGAGACGCTGAGGATACTTAAATCCTTCGGCAATCAAAACGTGGTCACTGTGCTCAACCCCCGTCCCATCCACCCTGTGGATTTTACCGGCTCGGGGGCCGGCTATCCCAATATGGAGGAACTTATAGAGCAGATAAAAAGCATGTCGGCCAAAACCTACGTGGTGGCGGCAACCGAGGAGGCGCAGAAGTTGGGCAATCCTATGCTGGCCAACATGATCCTGATCGGTTCGCTCATCCAGACCGGCCTGGTGGCCATCAGCCAGGAAGCCATCGAAAAAACAATCAAGGAGATGTTCCCTAAGGCTGTGGCGCCCAATTTAAAGGCGCTGAAGGCAGGTATGGAGCTGGTAAGCATCCTGCGGTGAAAAATTCACTGGTGAAAAATTCACTGGTGAAACATGCTAACCCAATAGATACTCACAAGATCCGGAAACTCGACTCTGGCAGAGATTGCTTGCGCGTAAAACAGACATGACGGCTGGTAAAAAAGTGGAGGCCTTAAAATAGTACAATTATTTTCCAGGTATTATCAATCAACCATTTTATACTCATACAAGCGCACCCTTAGCATATATGTGTAATTCCAAGGTAAAGGGTGAGTAAATTGGCTTTGTATCCCAGCCCAAAAAGGAAGGGGCCGGTTATATAACCGGCCCCTATTTTTATTTTTCAGCTCGACCTATATTAATGGCCTATTTCTTTTTAGCTTCTTCGTATAGATATGCATTGGTCAGGGCTGTACCCATCTGTCCTGCTATAGTGCTCAGCAGTTCAACTTCCTCAGGGGAAAACTTTCTGTCTTGTCGGTTGCCAACGCAAATTGTGCCTATGACCTGTCCCTTTGATTTCATGGGAACAATCAACATGGGATGTATTTTATCTTTCTGCACGCCGAGCCTGGTCAGCCTTGAGTCAGATGATGCATCTTCGACAATCAGTGGTTCGCCGGTGGCCGCGACCTGGCCGTTAAAACCTTCGCCGACCTTTATGTGGTCGAGTT
>CAYVBI010000410.1:0-1332 GCA_964448985.1 uncultured Dehalococcoidales bacterium | reverse complement strand
GCAAAACGCTCTGCCCCTTCTGCTGCTTCAATCGCTACCTGTTCAAGGAGGAGCCAGCCCGCGCTTATTTCGCAGACCTGCGTAAAGAAGTCGATATGTATGCCGCGCTGGGATTTAAATTTAACGACTTCTATTTCGGCGGCGGCACGCCCACGGTCCTGATGGATGAGCTGTCCCATTTCATCGATTACCTTAGATCGAAATTCGATATCAAGCGCATCTCCCTTGAGACCACGCCGCGCGAACTGATGCCGGAGACCATTGATCAGCTTAAACATCTCGGCGTCAACCGGCTTTCGATCGGTGTGCAGAGCTTCGACAACTCCCTGCTCAAGGCTATGGGGAGAACGCTTTTCAAAGGCGAGGACTCCATCGATAAGCTGAAGCTGGCGCAGGGTAAATTCGATACGGTCAACGTGGACCTCATGTTTAACTTCCCTACACAGACACCGGAGCAGTTCAGATCGGACCTCAGGATTTTCAAAGACCTCGGCTCCGATCAGGCCACATTGTACCCTCTCATGCCCTCGCCACATAAGCTGGACGCTCTGACGAAAAAGTTCCACAGGGTGGACACCAGCCTCGAAAGGCAGTTTTACGAGATAATCCTGCAGGAGTTGCTGGATAGCGGATATAAAGCCTCCACGGCCTGGTGCTTCTCGCGTGGTGACCTCATGATCGACGAATATATCATCGATTACGACGACTACATCGGCGTCGGCGCCGGATCGGTCAGCTTCCTGGGAGGGGATTTCCTGGTGAACTCCTTCTCGCTGGACGGCTACCATAAGCTGATTTCGGAAGGACGGTTGCCCATAGTGCGCACGCGCCGTCTCTCCGCCACCGAGCAATACCGTTACTACATGCTGACCAGGTTCTTCGGTACGAGCTTAAACACACAGCAATTCAGACAGCGTTTTAATTCTGACATCCATGCGAGCCTGTGGGCGGAGCTGCTTTTCTTCAAGACCGCAGGCATCATCCGGGAGAAAAACGGCGTAATCTCCGTCACCAGGCGGGGTATGTATCCGGTGGGCACCATGATGAAAGAATTTTTCGCTGCTCTCAATACTCTGAGGGAATACTGTATCGAGGGTGGGATTTAGTTTCATTCACTTTTAGGCTATGATTATGAGGTCCCGGAAGGTGAAATGATGAATCAAGCAGAGATTAAACTTGTAAACACTGCCAATAACACGATCTACCAGACGGGTCAGCAAACAGGCCACTACGAAAGCTACTTCCTGCGCGCCAACCACCCGGACCGTCCCCTGGCCTTCTGGATCAGATACACTATTTTCAGCCCCCACGGTCACCCGGATAAGGCCATCG
>CAYVBI010000409.1:0-1335 GCA_964448985.1 uncultured Dehalococcoidales bacterium | reverse complement strand
AGGTCCCGCACCATATCATCGATGATAAGTTCAAGAAAAATGTGACCTATTTCCTTAATATCCTGGAATCATCCACCCCACCGTCAAGGCTGCCTTCGCACACGGCCTGCTCATGGTGCGACCTCACGACCGAGGACTGCCCCGAGCGCAGGGACGGCGAGGACGATGATGCGACCGAGCAGGGGCAGGACCTCCCGCTGTAACATTTAGCACAGGGGCAACAAATATGAAACGCTGGCAAAACTTAATTGACCGGCCCGGTGCCATCATCGCCGATGGCGCCATGGGGACCATGCTGCAGCAGGCCGGCTTGAAGCCGGGTGACCCGCCCATGCTCTGGAACGTGGACCAGCCCGGCCGCGTCCGCGCAGTGCATCGCGCCTACCTGGAGGCCGGCGCCCGCATACTGCTGACCAATACCTTTAACGGCACCCGCTTCCGCCTGGCCAAACACGGCCTTGAAGGGCGTGAAGACGAGCTCAACCGCGCCGGCGCACAGATACTGCGCGCCGAGATCGAAGATTACACGGCAAAAACAGGGACCGCAACCCCGGAGGCGGTAGTGGCAGGCGACATCGGCCCCACGGGTGAGCTACTGGCCCCTCTGGGTCGGCTATTATTTATTGAGGCCGCCGAAGAGTTCGCCCGGCAGGCTGCGGCGCTCATCGACGGTGGCGCCGACGTGATCTGGATAGAGACCATGGCCGACATGTCGGAGGTCCGGGCAGCAGTAGAAGGGACGCGCAAGGCATCGCCCGATATCCCCATAATAGTCACCATGACCTTCGACACGCACGGACGGACCATGATGGGTGTGAAACCTGAGGCCGCGGCGACCTCGCTGAACGAATGGGGAGCGGCGGCCATGGGAGGCAACTGCGGCAACGGTCCCGACGAAATGTTGGCCGCCATACAAAAAATGCATTCCGCCGTGCCCGGCGCCCTGCTGGTGGCCAAGTCAAACGCCGGCATGCCTGAATTCGTGGATGGTAAGACGGTGTACCGCGCCTCACCCGAAACGATGGCGCAGAGCGCCGTTCAAATGCGCGACTCCGGCGCGCGTATCATCGGAGGATGCTGCGGCACTACACCGGAGCATATAGCTGCTATGGCACGGGCGGTAAAAGCCTAATACGTCATTGCGGTGAGCCGTAGATATGAATACCTTTTCATATCGTCATCGCGAGCAAAGCGTGGCGATCTTGTGCGCGGTCAGTTGTCGCAGCAGATTGCCGCGTCGCCTTCAGCTCCCCGCAATGACGAGTGTAGTTTAGAGTAAATCGAAGAACACCACGGGCTTTCTGCGCTCCACCAGCTTCTCGGCGTTGAAGGCGA
>CAYVBI010000408.1:0-1337 GCA_964448985.1 uncultured Dehalococcoidales bacterium | reverse complement strand
GATGAGATGATGAGATGATGAGATGATGATTGCTCGTTCTCAATTGTCAGTCTGACGAACGGCAAATTAATGACTGACTAAAGGCGCAATGTGATAAAGACCTCGCTGTGGGGTAATTGCGATAAACAGCGGAACTCTTTTTGATTGATGGGTTTACGATTGCGGGACAGCCAGTAGTAGTGCTGGGGAAGGCTCATAACCTTTTTTCGAAAGAACATGTGGGTGCAACTCCCTCTCCCGCTACCAATATAACAGGAGAAAAAATGAAACATACTAATGTAACTGTTCAAGAAAATCAGATTGACACGTTTCCTATCATAAGCGATGTTAGTGAATTGCATGATTTGGAAGGTTCATTATGGGTGAATACTGATGATAATGAATCAAGAATAAACATGTTTTGTCAAACAAATGATAGTCATTTTACTATGATTGAACTCGCGGCAGGAAACAGAACTTTTATGCCTTTTCATATCACCAATGTTCCGGTAGATAATCTAAATTGCTTTCGTAGATTTACAGGGAAAGTTATCATTGAAGTAATTGAATAAGAGCCAAAGATGAGTGAAGAAATCAAACCTCTTACAACTGACGATGATGTCTCAAAAGTAAGCATGAATGTTTTGCGAAGAACATTGCTTACTTGTGATGGTTCAGGACGTAAGATTAAAGAATTGGCTCTAAATGAATTGATTCAGCGATTACAGGAAGATAATGTATAAGTTCCCTAGCATTTTTGAGTTGTCTTCTAAATATACTCGATTGAAAAATGGGCTATATGTTTGATCATAAGACTTAGATTAAGTGAGGTTGTAATGAGTCGTAGTCATAAGTTTACTAAGTTGCCTACTCAATTAGGAGTACTCTCAGTAGTAGAACAGTTTCGGGGAATGAAAGGTGATATTCCTATGGTAGCTTGGACATGTCGCTATTATGTTCCTGGTAAAAGTAATTGGACAGAAACTATTGTAGGAATCAATACTGCATTGTATTTTGATTCATTCCCTAAAGTTAATGAACAATACTAAGGTAGATTTTTGCACCCATAACTCAGTTGGATAGAGTCGCAGAATTCTAATCTGTTGGGCGGGGGTTCGAGTCCCTCTGGGTGTGCCATTTTTTCTTCTTGACTTCTGAAGAACATTCTGTTATACTAGTCTCATAAACAATAGAAAGAGGTAATGTTATGGATAATGATTTTGTAGCTTTGATTGTTATTATGGCTATTCTTGCTATTCCATTTTCTTTGGGAATTATGGTAGGCGAAAAATATGGATATGAAAATGGGCTCCAAGAAGGTATTAGACAGCAGCAAGAGCAATGTGTTAAGATAGGGG
>CAYVBI010000407.1:0-1341 GCA_964448985.1 uncultured Dehalococcoidales bacterium | reverse complement strand
ATATTCTCAAATAAATTTTTATAGAGTTCCCTGCTATTCCACAATTCTTTTCTTGACTCTTCTAATTTTTCAAGCATAAAGTTAATTGTATTGGAAAGTTTTGATATTTCATCTTTTCTTTTTAACGGGATACGGAAAGACAAATCTTTAGTTGAGGTAACAATATCTAAATATTTATTAACACGATTTATGGGGAACAGTACTAATCGCTCCAAAAACAATAGGACTAATAAACTAAATATTATACCGATGGCAAGAATTGAAAAGATAAAATAACGCCTAGTAATCTGACTTTGTCGATAAATATCCCTCGGCATATTAGCTCGTAAAACCAGGATAGGTTCTCCATAAATATCCTTTATTAAAGTATATCCTGCTATTAATTCATTATTTAATGGTTGAATAAATATTGGTTCTTCTTCAGACAGAATAGAAAATGCTTTTTGAAAATCGAGAGGGGATTGAGAATCATTAAATTTTTGAACGTTAACCGATAAATTGCTTATTTGAGCAAGATGTTCAATTTCTGTGGACTCAAGGTAGCGCCCCATAATTAAAGCCCCACGAATAGGCCCCTCATTATCACTGGTAAGTATAGACCGTGAAGTAATAAATATAGGATGTTTCGGAAGAAGGATAATTCCTTTGACACTGCTATCAGTATTACTATGTGTAGTAAGGAGGCTATCGGGAAGAAGATGTTTCAGTAAATCCTCAGGGATTGGTATTTCTTCTTCCTCCTCTAAATCAAATGCTTTACCGAATACAACCTGGTTAGAAGAATTAATAAATAACATCAAATTAAGCCTTGCTCCTATGAAAGTTTGATCCATAAGATTTGATTTAATATATTCTTCATTAGAATCTTCAATGAAGGTATAGGTATCATCCCAAGATGACCAATCCCAATTAAAAGCGTTAAAAGTATCGATCTCACGAGATAAAATATTTATGACTCGCTTAACATTGTTGTGAGTATCTTTTTCTTCCAGTCGAATAAAGCCCTGTTGAAAAACACTTCCTAGAACGATATATAAAATTACAATCAACATAATAAATGTTATAATAATAGCAATTAATGTTTTGTTACGAATGGTCATACATTTACCCTTTAAAATTTAGTTGTTCTTTTTCTCCAACCTTTTCTTTTACCATTTTATTTGCTTCTTAACTTCCTTTTTTGCAGAATAACCTAAAAATAAAAAAACTCAAAGGCTGGCATACTGCCACCTCTGAGTTTTTTATTAATAATTTTTTATTAATTTGTAAGAAAAATAAGACCTTCCCGAATTAAATAGGAGAGAAACCTGCTCTGGATATCGGGGGGGGGGGGGGGGGGGG
>CAYVBI010000406.1:0-1343 GCA_964448985.1 uncultured Dehalococcoidales bacterium | reverse complement strand
GGTACTGTCAACATAATTGTGTAAATTTCTTATAGAGAGGCAAATTAGGACGTACCTTCCCTATTTTCACTGTCCTCCAGCTCATTTCCATCTTCAGCGATATGAATGATAGCAGAAGATAACATGCATTCTCCCCGGCAACGATCTCCATCGGTTTTGTCCTTCGCTTGAACTCCTTGTTCAATCTTTCTATGCTGTTTGAGGTTCTCAGCGATATCCATTCTTCTTCAGGGAATAAGAAGAAGGTCAGGCAGGCATCGAGGGAATTGGATAAGGTCCTTACGGCTGAAGGAAGTTCCTTCTCCCATTTCGTGGCGAAGGCAATGGCAAACTCATCTGCCTTTTTCCTGGATGATGCGTAGAAGATGGAGCGCAGATCGTCGGCTACGGATGCTTTTAGTTTCTGAGGAACCTTTGCAAGGATGTTCCTGGCAACATGAACCTGGCAGCGCTGGACCTTTGCATAAGGAAACTCTTCCCTGAAGACCCTTTCCAATCCGGCAAGGCCATCCATGATGCCCAGCTTCACGCATGATCCGTCAAGCCCTCTTCCCTTGAGGTCCCTCAACGCTTCCCGCCACGCTGTCGCCGATTCCTTATCACCGCTTTGGATGAGAAGGACAAGCCTGGTGTTATCTTCTCTTACCCCGATAACCACAAGGATGGGGACGATTTCGATGCTGCCGCTTACACGCATACGGAAATTGACGCCGTCAATAATCAGATATTTAATCTTTTCACAGGAAAGATCGCGCATTCGCCATTTCTCTATTGCCTTTTTCAGTTCAGTAGAAGCGTTGCTGACTTCCGTGGGAGAGATCGACCGTCCGATAAGCCGTTTGCTTAAAAGCGACAAGGTGCGGGTGCTGATACCCGTCAGATACATAGCTGCCAAATCTTCGGTAATCCGATCCTCATACTGCTTGCCACTGGGGATCACCTGGCTCTTAAAATCACCGTTGCGATCCCGCGGTATCCTGACTGCCACATCTCCTATTCCTTTTATGCAGAAGGTACGGGTATACCCGCCATTACGGTAATCGGTATCGCCTTCTTTCCGTTCGTATCTTTCTCTGCCCAGATGATGGGTGAGTTCCTGACCCATGAGGTTTGTGAGAAACTTGCCGACCGCTTCCTGTACATTTACCCCGATATACTCAAATACCTTTGCCGGCACGCCTTCAACCTCCTTGATTAATGCCAATGCTTCTGATACACTCACTTTCAGTTCCATTGATGTGCCTCCTTCTTAAAATAGTGTGATTTGGTGGATCACTTATTTTATAGGAGGTACATCCTTTTTTCACCCCTTTTTGAATTTACACAAAAGAGTTTACACTACC
>CAYVBI010000405.1:0-1353 GCA_964448985.1 uncultured Dehalococcoidales bacterium | reverse complement strand
TCTACAACGAGGTCCATCAGGTGTTCGTAGGGTTTGGCGGCTTCGAACTTTGTCGCGGAGGCCGCCACTATTCCAACTCTGCCAGCCATTGTTGTATGCCTCCTTTAATATTTAGATTCTACAAAACTCAGAGCTGTTATTTTCGTTTCAGCCTGACCGGGCCTGCTCATAACGGCTACGGCCTGAAGAGCAACCTCTCGTGTATCGTCTCTCCCCTGATAATTTCAGCCTTACCGTCAACTACTATCTGACCTTGGTAATCGGCCAGGAACCTCCAGTTGAACATATCGTATTCATTGACCTTAGGCAGCGCTGAATGCTCGACCACCTGCTTTGTATCCAGCCGGCACTGCAGATCGACATCCTGCCCCTTGTGTTTCAGAGTGATGACCTTGGCGTACCTGTGCCCTGCCGCAGAATCCAATTCCTCCTGCTCTACGGCAAACTGGTATTTGTTGGTGGATAGAATAGTCCCTTTCTGGTCGGCAACAAACAGGTAAGGTTCCGCGGTATCCTTGAGCGTGGTAGTGCAGGAGAATATGATCGTGTAGCGGGGATCGTTCAGCCGGCCCCAGTACCAGCCTTTGAACAGGTCGTAGAGGTCGATATCGCCCCAGTTATGGTCGTGGTATCCCTCTCCCGTCACCTTGATCTCCTCCCCCTTGATAAATAGCCTGCCCTCGACCTTTGCCCGCGGGCAGGGTATGACCCATCCGGCCCACCCTCGGCTCAGGGCCCCGCCGGGAAAGTTGCCGTCGCCGCTCTTCCACCCGGGCAGCACGCCCTTATAGGTAAGTTCGCAGCCCACATTGCGGGCGTGCATGGACATTTTATACAGGCCGTTTTCCTGCCGCAAATAGCTCGCCCCCATTTTTATGTCGCAGCGCTCACGGCTGGCGGAACACTCACCGGGGTCGATAGCCTCCAGCCCCACCCATCTCTTGCCTCCCGGGGTGTATATGAAGACCTGTATTGTCGGTATATGCGGTTTCAAAAACTCGTTGCGCCAGTGCCAGGTCAATACGCAGGAATATCCATTGTCGAAGCGGGCATCCAGGTACCACCACTCGTAATACTCGGGGTTGTCAAACGGGTGTAACCCGTCGTCGCTGTCCGTGTAGGTTGGTACTGGCCTATGCATCTCTGACCCCAATACTGCTATATAAAGTGCCTGCTATCTATTACCTCAGCCCTTGGGCTTTTTTGACACCGCCACCTTGATCACAAGTACGGCCACATCCTCGTTGCGCTGGTTCTTGATATGCCACTGGCTTGAGATCACGCCCAGGTCGCCTTTGTCCTTGACTTCGATGACCTCGGTCTCCAGGTGAATGGTATCACCCAGCCTGGTGG
>CAYVBI010000404.1:0-1371 GCA_964448985.1 uncultured Dehalococcoidales bacterium | reverse complement strand
CGGGCGTAAAGTAATAATAGGCGTAAAACCAGCGGGACACTATGCAGTTAACCATAGACTAAAGATTACTATAAACTCAGGGTGGTGTCAAAAACTACGGCGAAGATTATTTATTTCTTTGATATAATGTGCGGGATTTGACCAAATAGACTGAATTGAATAGAGATGATTAATTTTCTACCGTTACCTCTGGTGCTTTGCGGATCAGCCGTTCTGGTCCTGATATCGGCGTTTATTTTCGTTAATTCAATTGAATACATCGGATACCGCATGCACCTGGGCGGTTCCTTCGTATCGGCAATATTGTCGCCCCTGTTCACATCTTTACCGGAGATGATCGTTTTCCTGGTAGCCGTATTTGCCTACGCAGGTCAGGCAGGTCAGGACATCGGCATAGGGACCATCTTCGGCCAGCCTTTTATGGCCTCCAGCCTGTCCTATGGATTGGTAGGTATCGCGGTCCTTGCGAGCTACCTGTTTAAAAAGAGGGCGTCGCTTAACATGACCGTAGATAAAACCCTGATAATACCATACACATTTATCCTGATCCTGTTTCCTCTGGCGCTGCTGCCGGGATTGATAGATCTCGCCTCAGTAAGAATTGTGTGCGGTTGTGTGTTTATAGGATCATTTATTTTTTATATCTGGCTTATGCATCGCAGGAGGGGGGAGGAGATCATTGAAGAAGCGGAAATGCCGTACTTTGCCAGGCTCTTACCGGAGTCTCCTCGCAACGGAATTATTATGGCAGTGGTGCAGCTCGTGGTGGCGGCGATAGTGCTTTATTTTGGATCCAGGGAGATGGTTCAGTCAGTGGATTTGCTGGCAAAGAGCCTGGGTGTCAGCACGATGGGTCTGGCACTGGTCATAATACCGGCAGCCACCGCCATCCCGGAAACAGCCAGCGCCATAATTTGGAGTTACAGGGGCAAGGACACTTTCAGCATAGGTTCACTGGTGGGTGAAAAGATACTGTATTGCTCGTTCTATCCGGGTTTGGCTTTGTTCGTCACCGCCTGGCGCCTCGATATACACGCTTATATGAGCGTGATAGCTACGACCATCATATCGCTGGTGCTGCTTTTTTTCATTGCCAGACAGAAAATACCGTGGTGGGGCCTGTGTTTCGGGTTCATTTTCTTTATCGCCTATGCTTTTATTGTGTTCACCCTGCACATTTGATCTCCTGACATCTGCAGCGGCAATGTCCGCTGATCCGGCGCCGGCCTTCACTTTTGGCATTATTCCATTAGTATAGCGTACGTCCGAGCATCAACTGCAGCAGGAAGTAGGTTGCAGCAGCGATGATTGCCGCCCCCGGTATGGTCAGACCCCAGGCCCAGACGATGCGCAGGGTCACGCCCCAGTGGA
>CAYVBI010000403.1:0-1373 GCA_964448985.1 uncultured Dehalococcoidales bacterium | reverse complement strand
CTCGTCGGGCTCATAACCCGAAGGTCGCAGGTTCAAATCCTGCCCCCGCTACCAACAACTGAATATTTTAAAAGCCCGTCTTGTAAAAGACGGGCTTTTATTATAACGATTATTGTTGGCCGGCCCGGAGATTCGAAGATTCAATAGCCACATGAAATTTCTTCTTTTGAAAGCGGAGATACCCTCTTTTGAAAGATCAAACCATAGATTTTTTGGGAATGATGAATTGACACTTTGATGCTTTGATGATAACGTTGTATTGAGGTGATATATGGCTGGAGTTAAAGACAGCTTCAAGAGAACAACCATAAGCCTGCGTCCCGAAGAATACGAAGCCCTGCGTTTTATGGCCTTCAAGCGAAGGACCTCAGTTGCCGGCGTTATTCGAGAGCTTGTCTACCAACACTTGGAAGATGAAGAAGATATCAGAGATGGCTTGAAGGCTTTGCAGGAAAAAGGGGATGCCATAGATTGGGCAACCTTCAAGAAGGAACATCTTGGCCTACAGGATTGAGATCGTTCGTGCGGCCCGGAAACAGATATTATCCTTTCCCAAACAGGCGCAGTCGGAAATCGCTCTGACGATCGACTCGCTGATGAATAATCCAAGGCCATCCGGCTGTAAGAAACTGCGTTCGACAGCTCTCTGGCGTCTAAGAATGCGGCATTATAGAGTAGTATATGCTGTGGATGACAAAGCTCATCTGGTAACAGTCCTGAAGATAGCTGTGCGCAGTGAGGGCATCTATCAAGGACTATGAAAGTCAATCGAGCGAAGGTCGCAGGTTCAAATCCTGCCCCCGCTACTAAGAGTATAAGAAAGGCAGAACAGAAATGTTCTGCCTTTTTCGTTTGTTAAAGTTGCTAATAAAAAGGTCTCTATATTATCGCGATCTGCATAGAAGCCAGTCTATAATCAAATGTAGTTTCTATATGATGGTTTATTGTGTTAAGGTAAGATAGTTGGTAAATAGGATAAATGTTGGAGAAAGTAAGGTGTCCATTATTGAAATCAATCAAGAAACGTGTAACAAGTGCGGCATCTGTGCGGATGAATGTCCTCGCCGTATTATTGATTTGCCAGATGGTGGTTTCCCGCAATTATTGGCACTGGCAGAAGCTTCTTGCAACGCATGCGGGCATTGCATTGCGGTGTGTCCCAGAGGAAGCCTGAATCATCGAGACTCACCGCTGGAAATGTCGCCGAAGATACAAGAAAACCTTAAGGTCACTCCTGAGCAGGTCAAGCAGCTTTTAAGAAGCCGCCGTTCGGTAAGGGTCTTCAAGAACAAGCCGGTACCACGCGAAATAATCACCTGCCTGATAGAGGATGCCCGCTACGCGCCGACAGGGCATAACCTTCAAGAGGTGGA
>CAYVBI010000402.1:0-1380 GCA_964448985.1 uncultured Dehalococcoidales bacterium | reverse complement strand
GCGGTCTCTCGTTCTCTGATAAGGAGATAGGCGATATGTTATACGGCAGCGCCACCGGGTTTTTCAATTTTGAAGCTGCCAGACTATAAGGTTAAATACGGCCCCGGCCGCCTGTACGCCACTCTTTCAAAGATATCTTTCAGAAGATCCTGATCTGCAGGTCATCCAGCGGATAGGCCATGCAGGGATGGATGTAACCGCTCTTGACGTCGCTCAGCCGGCGGTGCACGCGCTCCGGCATGAACACCCTGCCTGAGACCAGCCTGGTGCGGCAGGCCGTGCATTCCCCCGACCTGCACACGGCCGGTATTACAATGCCCGCCCTCTCCAACGCGACCATCAGCGGCTCACCGGCCCTGGCTTTGATTTTGCGACCCGTCCCCTCCTCGATAACCGTGTATTCGGCATTCAGGTCGGCCCCCCTCGGCCAGCCTTTTTCATCCGCGACACAGGCCAGCGGGCCATAGACCTCCTTATGAATACGGCGCAGCGGGACCCCCAGCTCGATCAGTGCGGGTTCGCACAGCGCATACATGGGCGCCGGCCCGCAGACATAGAATGTCCTGTCTTTTACGGGACCGGCCAGACTGGATATCGCCGTTGCATCGAGGAAGCCCTTAGCCCCCTTCCAGCCCGCCGGCGGCTCACTGATAATGTAATCGACTTTGATATTAGAATTCCGGGCTGCAAGACGGTCGAGCTCTTTTTTAAAGATAATGTCATCCGGCTTGCGGCTGCCGTAAAGCAGATGTATCTGCAGGGGCAGTTTTTTAGCCACGGCATGCCGGATGATGGACATGAAGCACGTTATGCCGCTGCCGCCTGCCAGGAAGACCAGGTTATTTGAGTCCATTAGTGGCTCATGATAGAAGTTACCTGCCGGGCCGGTGGACTCGAACTCATCTCCCACGCTCACTTTCTTCAGCAGATAGTCTGAAACAAATCCCCCGGCCGTCCTGCGTACCGTTAAGTCGAGATACGATTTGCCCGGCTCGGAAGAAATGCTGTAAGGCCTGGACGTCAATACTTTTCCGACTTTGACGAAAAGATTGATATATTGCCCGGCTTTGAAGAGTGGCAATCTGCCGTCGCCGGAGACCATGCGCAGCGTTCTGGCGCTGGCGGTCTCTTCGATTATCTCATTCACTTTCAGAGAGAGACGCCCGGGATGGACCGCGCCGACTATTCTGCCCTGTCCGGCCAGCGGATTCTTCAGTTCATGGACGCCGGCGGCCTGCTTCTCCACAATCGACCTGACCTTATCGATATCCGAGACCTCCCATCCGCCCTTTTCCATGTCCTTTATGACCTGGCGCGCGGCCATCGCGCCCGAAGCTATGCAGGGCTCAAAGCCGCCTCCGATATTGACCCATGCGCCGG
>CAYVBI010000401.1:0-1385 GCA_964448985.1 uncultured Dehalococcoidales bacterium | reverse complement strand
GGCGTCATAACCGCTGAGTTTTTAACACGGGGGATTACGAAATGAACAGGTGGGCACGCGGTATACTGATCGCAGTGGCGGCGCTGCTGGTAGTGTGGCTGGCGCTCGAGATCGGCCTGCGACTCTACGTCGAACTGCCGCTCAGGACTGACTTCTACGGCTCCATCAAGCGCAGCGACGCAGCATCCTTACAACAAAATACCGGCATCAAGATGTGCGGGGGACAGGGATGGGTGCATCTGGGATGGATAGCCGACCCTGACAAGGAGACTTACCGGGTGGAAAGATTCTCTGAAGATAAATGGAATGATCTGGGGGCCGCCATTTTCGGTTCATACCTGACACGTCAGGACGGCGGCCGCTACCGCGTATGGGCCGTGCCTCTCAACGGCGCGGCGCCGCGAATGCTGGGTGAGGTGAATGCGGCAGCCGAGCCCGTGAAAACCGCAGCCTTGTACAAACCGGTCATAGCCGGACCCTGGCAGGCGCTGTTTAAACCGCAGGTATATGGCTACTATATCAACGACCACGCTGTTTACCGCGACGCTAAAGGCGACTGGCGTCTGGTAGGCATAACACATAAGAGCGACGGCAACTACAACGAGGAGAAGTACTTCGCCGTTGGCAGCAGCCGCGATTTTCCTCCCGATAATGGCATGATAGAAGAGAAGCCCGTGGCCGATTTCGGTGAGCTGGCCTGGGCGCCGGATGTTATCAGCGAAAACGGGACGTACTACATGTTCTGGTCGCCACACAGGCTCGAGCGAATGGTCTCCACGGACGGAGTCAACTGGGGCCAGCGCGAGACTGTGCTGGAGGCGCCCTATCACAGGTTCTTCCGCGACGGCATGGCGCTCAAGGTGGCCGAAGGCCAGTGGCTGCTGTTTACCACAGCCAGGGACCGGTTCTTCTCTCAGGTGGACATCTACCAGTCGTTTGATTTGCACTACTGGCAATATATCGGCGCCGCCCTGCAGTCGACCTGGGGCAGCGAGCGCAACTCACCCTTCGCTTCCACAGAGTCGCCCTTCGTCATGCAGTACCGGGACCGCTACTACCTCTCCCTCACTTATAACAACGACACTTTTTTCTGGAACGGGCTGCTGCTGCCGCTCAAGATCTGGCCGGACAGGCCGTCCTATAACGACACGCTGGTCTTCCAGTCGGACAACCCCTACGATTTCGGGGTCTACGGTGGGCGCAACAACTCTCCCACGCTGGTCACCAGGCTGGAGGCCCATGGGCCGGAATATATCTATGTTTCCGAAAAGGACCAATGGTATATCACCACCGCCGGCTGGCCGTGGGTCTCCTCGTTGACCGCGGGCGAGGCCGCCGTGGCGCCCCTGCAATGGGAGCGGGTTAAATAGCCCGGAGCGTCTTTA
>CAYVBI010000400.1:0-1390 GCA_964448985.1 uncultured Dehalococcoidales bacterium | reverse complement strand
CCAGGCGCATTCTGTCCCTGGTTAGGGGCCAGGACTCCCCGGCTATCCTCAGGTAAGGAACTGCCTGCTTGACAGCCACGCCTTTGTTGCTGTCACCCAGGATAAAGACGAGGTTCAGGTTGCCATCTCCCACTTCGCGGGCGGTTAAAGGATCGGCGCCTTTAAAAATGTTTCTCAGTGACGGAAGCTGTAAAATGTAGTCGACTACAGTCACGTTATCAAGCATTCTATAACTCATACTTTAACTCCACCATCCAAATTAGCATGGAATCGCTTCGTTATTGGCTGAAATTATTGAAAGACGTTACCTTTCCGTTGATCTCAATTATGGTTTCAGGCGCGGCTCCATCAACGACGATCTGAGGGTCATCCGTTACCTTCGGAATAAATTCAACATCCAATTTTATTCGAGAGCCTTCCCGCTGTAATTTTTTCACATTACATCCGTTTATTCCAAAGGCGTTATCCCGTTTTAAGTCCACAAATAAATCGCCGTAAAATTTCATAGCGTGAGCGGATGCGTAAACGGCTGTTCCCGCTCCCCAATCCGGTTCAAGATATCCCCAGATAACTCGGTCAAAACCGTTGTGGGCGTAGTTTTCATATATCGATCCGTAGTCTGAATCCCGATAGTAAACCATGTTGCCCGGAGCGACCTCTTTCATCGCAGGATGCAACATCGTGATGTAGCACGCCCGAACCGCCGCGACGCCTCTTTGAAAATAATGCGGGTCCCCCGTTGCGCGATAAGCGTCCAAAAGCACGGGGGCTATTATCCCCTGACGCGCGTCGTTCCACTCGGCGTCGGTGTTCATCGATCCGAAGCCTCCGAACGGATTAATTGAGACAACGCTGGCATTCCAGATTTGTTGGAGCCATAGTAAATCGTCCAAACATTTTTTCATCAACTCCAAATATCGCGGCTCGCCGGTCAATTCAAATAACAACCGAGCGCCCTCAGCCGCCCAAAGCATACTCATTCCGTTTTGAGGGGGGATTCCGGTTCGTTTGTCCATAAATCGCTGCGGGTGGCGCGAACACGAAAAAACCGTCTCGTAATCGTACCAGAGATGTTTTGGAAGGACTTGTTCCTCGATAAATCCGGCCATTTTCTTGGCCGATTCTAAAACCGCCTCGTCCTTATCCAACGCCGCCAATAGAGCCATAAACATCATCGGCCCAGCAGTGGACGCCGATTTCAGGAGGATCCGCGAATGGCGATGCGTACGACCTTTAATCCAGGCCGGGACCGCGCCTTCGGCAAGTTGATGCTTAATGAAAAACCGGCCAAGTCCCCTCGCTTTTTCAAGAAGGGCCGGTTCCGGTTCGACGTCCTTATACCATCGCAACATGAAATAGCCTGTAGTCGCCTGATCGGGCGTATGGTAAT
>CAYVBI010000399.1:0-1395 GCA_964448985.1 uncultured Dehalococcoidales bacterium | reverse complement strand
ACGGCGTTGCTTGCCAAAACGGGTTGGACGACAGGCGGAAGCACGACTATCCAGACGGCGTTGCGGGCGTTGTACGCGCTGGCGCACGGTGTCGTCACGGTATCAGGCAATAGCCTGATTGTCAAGGACGATGATGGTACAACAACCTTGTTCACGTTGACACTAGCTGACAGTGGGAGAACGGTCGCATGACAACGGCCACGATGTACAAGTCTAATATCTGGATGTGGGGCGGATGGGGCAACTGGTTCAAAGAGGACACTGACCCGACGACATTGCAGGAAGTCCACACGCGGAAACTTGAGGAGCCGAGAGACGGGTATTTCCGGGGCATGCGGACATTCGTTTCGACGACGGCGGATGCGGTTGCTGGTGCGGATAGTCTACATGGCAACGTATTCCCCAACTGGCCGGGTTCTCTGTCGGGACAGGAGCCGACAGTCTGCAAGACGGCAATAACGTGGGGGTTTATTCAGGGACTTGCGTTGATTCATGCGTTCTACGAAAGCACGGGGGTGGGATTCTGCCGAATCTTCACGAAGGACATCAATCGGCCAATCGTGCGGAAGTTCGTGCCGGGGCATGAGGGAGATATGAGTGCGGCGGGGGCCGCCCAGGGTGCCGACTATATCATTGACGGACGCGAGACTGACGGGATACACGAATGGCGGGTGGTCAGTGGACGCAACGACTGGTTGGCCGGTCACATGTTCTTCCGTATTGACACCAGTTACGCGGTCGGAACCGCTTTGTATCATACATGGGAAGCATTACGCAACAAGGTCAATAGCGATGCTGTTGTTATAGGGCCTTACGGGACGTGGGCGATAGGGACACTGTGGTTTCACGGCGCAAGTACGAACCGAGAACGGTTCGGCAATATCGTCGATGTGAGTCTCTATTTTGAGTATAACGCCTCTCTGTGGAGCACGGCATGTAAAACCCAACGGGGTGTGTGGGTCAGCGAGGAACACTTCGTCCTAGACACGACGGGCAAACAGACGACTGAATCGCGGACACGCATGGTCTACAAGCCGGGCAAGTATCTCACTGCTGGCGGGGTATTGACGACGTGGACTGGTAGTGATGCTGGCGGCAAAACCACCTCAAAGGCGATAGGGGCAACCGCCGCGTTCTCGACGTTGAACTTGGGTACTCTTGTGGGCTGGTAATGTGGCAGTTGAAGACGACATTCAGAAGGGCGAACCGGAGCCGGAGCAGAAACCGACCGATGTGCCGATGCCGCCAGAGCCGGGGGACGGTACGGAGTCAGGGGATGCTCCGCCGCAGCATGACGACGAGGCGCAACCGGACGTTTCGATAGAGCCGGAACTGTTCAGCGAACCGCAAGCCGAGCATCCTGAAGAACCGAACATCGTTCAGGACGATTCGGTT
>CAYVBI010000398.1:0-1405 GCA_964448985.1 uncultured Dehalococcoidales bacterium | reverse complement strand
ATTCCTATTGAAGAGCGCGCCGAGGAAGAAGTGCTTACTGCGGTTGGGTTGACAAAGGATGCAATTTCGACCAGTGTCCTTATATCGTACGCAGGGGCTCATGCCCGTAATCCGGCTTTCGATGTAACTCCGGCCCGTTACGTAACAAGGATTGTTACAGAAGCTGGTATTCAAATACCGCACAGGATAAACGCAGCAAAGCCGGCATAATGAAGGAATACTCAAGGGAATAACAGACAAAACTCACTTACCAAGCCCAGGCTGTTGCCACCTTGTGTAGTGAATTCCCTGTACTTCTAGATTTTTCTATATTCTTCGCGGAATTCGAGTACCATGCCACCGGGAGTTGTATCGAAATAACACCAGCGCTCACCTTTATAGCTGGCCTCAATCAGCATCTTGTGTCCCTGCTTCTTGAGTTTTGTTACTACTTCATCGTAATTGGATATACCCCACGCAATATGGTGTATTCCCTCTCCCTTAGACGCAATGAAATCGGAATATATAGAACCCGGGCTTGTCGGCTGGAGCAGTTCAACCATCAAGGTCCCAAACTTAATAAAGGCGACCTTCATTGTAAATGGCTTCCCAGCATACGGCTTTCCCCCCACCGGCTCGTTCAAAGGTGAATACTCGATAATCTCAGGAGTCCCGATATCCCATATGGATGAGATAAACTCAACGGTTTTGTCCGCGTCCTTAACTACAACACCTAGATGCGCGAGGTTTGTTAGAGGTACAGTGCCATTTCCCAGTTTCATCATAGTGTCCTCCATATTTCATCTCTCTCATTTAGTTTCACGTACGTCAGTGCGTGCTGACATCCATTCATCGTGAGTTCTCCCATCAACTATTATATGGTAACATGCGACTATATCAGGCGCTAATATAATTTTACAATACAAATGGTTAGCCCGTTTTGCGAAGATTTCCAGAATCAGATAGCTGTGACCCGCCCTTCCGCGATATACCCGTTGTCAAGCAATCCACAGCCAGCCCCCATACTATTAAAAAGGTGCTGTAAACATTAATGCTGATTCTCAGTCATTAATTCCAGCGACGTCCCCAGTATCAAACAGCCTGACGGACTATTATTATCTTTACACTGAAACAGATTATGTTTTAGATTAGAGTCTATGTATAAAGAAAGATGTGAGGTATGTAATGGAAGATAAAAAACTATCCGTAGGGGTGAAGCTGGGCTACGGTGTAGCCGATTTCGGTGGCTGCCTGTTTTTCGCGGCCACTGCCTTTGTACTGCTCAACTATCTTACGGACACAGTGGGCTTGTCCGCAGCGCTGGCAGGTATCGCTCTCATGGTAGGACGTCTCTGGGATGCCTTTTACGACCCAATCATCGGATATATCTCGGACAGGACCAAAACCAGGATGGGCAGGCGCAGGC
>CAYVBI010000397.1:0-1406 GCA_964448985.1 uncultured Dehalococcoidales bacterium | reverse complement strand
ACGTGGCGATAGCGCCCGACTGCACCACCATCTACCTGGCATCGGCCAACCGCAATACCGGCCTTGCCAACGCGTGCAACGAGTTCGACAGCGTATGGCGCGCCACCATCAATCCCAACGTGGCAGCCCCGCTGCCCGCGGTTCCCCCGCTGGGCACCTACTGGGAGCGCGTATACTGCCGCGTGACCTCCGGCTCATGCAACGTAACACAGACTGACCTGCCCATACTGAGGGTAGTACCTTCCTGCACCGACAAGCCCGACGGCGAGATCGTAGCCTGGGCTGCCCAGGAAGCAACTGCGACCGCAACAGGAACGAACGGCGTAATGGCCTGGTCGCCCGACTTCGGCGATTACTGGGCCAACATTACCCCCAGGTTCGAGGTACAGGACTTCGCCTTTGAATCCAGCTCCACCCTGTACGTTGTTCACGCAGGTGGCCTGGTACAGAGGCTGCCCTACACGGGCACTTCCTGGTCCACCAACCTTCCCTCATACGATACGGTAATTGGCGCTGCGCACACCATCGTGGCAGTGCCCGACGGCAAGGTACTCGTAGGCGGCGCCGTCGACTCCAATAGCGAGTTCCCCGTTGCATACTCGGCCGACAAGGGCGTCACATTCATGCTGACCAGCGATGCCATCATCGGCCATGGCAACGAGCACGTCATCTTCGACGTGGACTTCAAGAACAATAGCTTCGTCTACATCGGCGATGACGATTCCCAGGGAACCTTGACCGGCAGCGTTTATCGCAATACACTGCCCTCCTTCACCAGGTGGGTAGACAGCGACATGATGAGCGTTGCCAACGGCGGCAATTACATCTTCAACAACATCGTCTTCGGCGGCGGCGCCACCAACTGGCCCGTCGGCGGAGAGCCGCCTCATCCCATCGGCCAGTTCGGCCTGGTACAGGCCTGGACCGGCGAGCCCCAGCCCGCGCTTTACAGCGCGCATGACAACCTGACGCTTGGCAACACCAACGGACGTTGGGACAGCGCAGTTTGCCGCACACTCAGGCCGCGCGAAGGCATGCCCAAGCCGGGCATCTACTGGGACTGCCTTGACGTATTCGCACCGATCAGCACCCAGGGCGTCCTCTTCACGCTTGAGCCGACCTCGCTCAAATACTGCGGCTGCTGCACTCTTGACACCAACACCACCCTCTACGCCATCGACGATGAGAGGGGCGCTGTTACAACCACGACAGCCCCGCTCACCGGCCGCTGGAACAACCATAGGAACCTTCCTGCTTCACCCTGGAGCGTGACCTTCCCCGGCTACACTCCGAAGCTCAACCAGGGCATGCTCTGGGCTTACACCGACTGCCTGGCCAAGAAGGGCCCGGTACTGAAGAGCCCGGCTGACCAGTACCTGGTGGGCGCCGACCCGGTAACGGGCCGC
>CAYVBI010000396.1:0-1412 GCA_964448985.1 uncultured Dehalococcoidales bacterium | reverse complement strand
ACCTGCACCTGGCGCGGCTGTGCGTCTACCAACTGGCCTGGCTGCGCGACGCCAACAAACCTTGCTATAAGGAGTCATGCATGGCCAAGCTGGTGGCCACGGAATGTTGGACCAACATGGCGCACCGGGCCATGCAGATTTTCGGTGGCTACAGCCTGATGTATGAATACGATGTGCAAAGGTACCTGCGCGACTCCTACATCCTGCTCATCGGAGGCGGAACCAGGCAGATACAGAAAAACATGATTGCCAGGTCGCTTGGCCTGTAAATAACATAAAGGAGAGAACGATGGCACTGAGGACTGCAGCACAATATAAAGAGAGCCTGCGCGACGGCAGAGAAGTCTACATGTACGGGGAGAAGGTGAAGGACGTTACCACCCACCCGGCCCTCAAGGTATGCGTCGATACCATGGCGCTGGACTACGAGTGCGCCGAGCTTCCCCAGTTCAAGGACCTTGCCAACGTTTACGATGACGAGCTCAAGCAGGAGGTCAGCCGGTATTACTATATACCCAGGAACGGGGAGGACCTGGTCAAGGCCACGGAGCTGATCATCGCTACCTCGACCTACGCCGACGGCTACATACCGCTGGCCAAGGACATCGGCGCGGATGCCATCAACGCCATCCAGATATTCGCCAACCTGACCGGGAACCAGGAATACATCGACCGGGTGCACAACTTCCGCCAGTACCTGATGAAGGAGGACGTTGCCATCGTCTCAGCGGTCACGGATGCCAAGGGTGACAGGCTGATGCGCCCCTCCGACCCCAAGCAGGTACACCCCGATTTCTACCCGCGGGTGGTGGAGAGGAACGCCAAAGGCATCGTGGTCAGGGGGGCCAAGATGCACATCACGGGCTCCGCCTACTCCAACGAGATCTTTGTCATACCCGGCAGGGCCATGACCGAGGCCGACAAGGACTACGCGGTGGCCTTCGCGGTGCCCTGCAATGCCAAGGGATTGAAGCAGATCTGCCGTCCCATCAAGGCGGGCATCAGCTCGATGGAATTTCCGGTGGACCGCCCCTGGCGCATGCACACCGACCAGTTAATAATCTTCGATGATGTTTTCGTGCCCTGGGAGCGCGTTTTTATGTGCGGCGAGTGGAAGCAGGCTTTTCTCATCGCGCACAATTTCGGCCTGCTGCACAGGCGGACGGGCTGCGCCTACCGCATACCCATCTCGGAGATATTCGTGGGCATGGCCTACGCAATCGCCGAGTACAACGGGGTGGAGAACGTCCCGCATATCAGGGAGAAGCTCACGGAGGCGGCCATGTACCTGCAGACGCTCAAGTCGCTGACCCGCGCGGCCTGCCTGGACTTCGTCATGCACGGCGGCATGCCGGTGCCCAATCCCGTGACCACCAACATAGCCAAGTATCATTTCGCGGACAAATACCATG
>CAYVBI010000395.1:0-1412 GCA_964448985.1 uncultured Dehalococcoidales bacterium | reverse complement strand
CCGAAGCCACCGCCGAGATGTTCCGCGGCGAGTGGCAGTATACCGGGGATATCGGTCACCTGGACAAGGACGGGTATCTCTTTATCACATCCCGCAAAAAGGAGCTGATCAAACCGAGCGGGCACCAGGTCTACCCCGGCGAGGTGGAAGAGGTCATCACACAGCATCCGGCGGTGTTGGAGGTCAGCGTTGCCGGCGTCCGGGACGACGTACAGGGAGAAGCCGTCAAAGCCTGGATCATTCTCAAGCCAGATCAGACATGCACTGCGCAGGATATACAGGCTTTCTGCAAGGAGCGCCTCACCGCGTACAAAGTGCCCAAGCATGTTGAGTTCAGGACCGAATTGCCCAAGTCGATGGTCGGCAAGGTGATGCGCCGTATCCTGCAGGAAGAGGAGACAAAAAAACAGAAATAGAAATAGCGGTTTTTAACCGTTTTATTGACGGTTACGGGTGAATTGATGTAGGGGCGGGTTTAAAAACCCGCCCGAGGCAAGGCGCAATGCCATGGTAAAAAGCGACAACGGCGGCCTATTTCCCGTGACAATGCTTATATTTTTTACCTGAGCCGCAGGGGCAGGGGTCGTTGCGGCCGACCTTCTGGCCGGGGGCGGTGTCAGGCCGCCTGGCCGGCGCCTCCCTTTTCTCGATGCTGACCTTGAATATTGTGTGCACGATGTCGTGCTGTATGCCGGCCATGAGGCTGTCGAAATAGGCGCCGCCCTCTTTCTTATATACCACCAGTGGATCTATCTGCCTGACCGACTGAAGGCTCGCGCTCTGGCGCAGGTGGTCCATGGCGGTCAGGTGTTCCTTCCAGTGGTCGTCGATCACCCTGAGCATGACCAGGCGCTCAAGCAATCTCATCTGCTCCGGCCCCTGGTCTTTTTCCCTCAGGTCATATAGCTGCCGGGCATAGTCGATCAGCCTCTCCGAAAGCTGTTTTTTGTCCAGCTTTCCCAGTTGCATGTCCGCAACGTTATCGGGCAGCGGCAATATCTCCTTCACTTCCTGTAGAATGCTCTCCAGGTCAGGCTGATCGTAGCCCTGGCAATGGTCCTCTACTATCTGCTCCATCTGCTTCTCAACCATGTCAAGGATATTGACCTTCAAATCGGCTCCCGCCAGTATCTTATCGCGTTCGCCGTATATGATTTCCCTGTGCTTGTTGACCACATTGTCGTAGTCGACCAGGTGCTTGCGGATGTCGAAGTGGAAGCCCTCGACCTTAACCTGTGAGGTCTCGATGGCCTTGCTGATCATGGGGTGTTCTATCGACGTGTTCTCATCCATGCCGGCCCACTCCATCACATCCTTGACACGGTCGCCGCCAAAGCGTTTGACGATATCGTCCTCCAGCGACACGAAGAACTGAGAGGCGCCGGGGTCGCCCTGCCTGCCGGCGCGGCCGC
>CAYVBI010000394.1:0-1439 GCA_964448985.1 uncultured Dehalococcoidales bacterium | reverse complement strand
GATATCTGGGTCATGGACGCATCATCCCCCTTCCCCATGCTGACAGCCAAAAAAGTCACGGAAACCATTGATGACCACCGCAACCCGGTATGGTCGCCCGACGGAACTCAAATAGTCTTCGTCTCGGATGCCAACGGCAACAGGGACATCTACATAATGAACGCCGACGGCTCCAATATCCACCGCCTCACCTACGGCAAATCCAACAACGTCAGCCCGGCCTGGAGATAAAGCCCCGGGTCCGGCAGACGGCGTTTGAAATTACCGAACACTGAACCTCGATCTGCAAACAGTCCAAAAGCCCAGGCCATTGTCAGGCCTGGGCTTTGTCTTTATGCCTGCCGGGCGCTTTGACCCCCGGACTTAAAACCTCGAAGACCACATACCCGATTTGACATTAGAACATTTGTTCTATTATAATCCTGGCACGCCTTTGTGAAAGGGGGTGGCGCGTGGTGTCGAGACAGATTGATGAGCCGATAACCGTCCATGTCAGCAGGGAGTCCGTTCCGACGGCCTTCATCTGGCGCCGGCGCCTTTACCGGGTGGTAGAAATACTGTCCTGGTGGAGGGAGGCTTCGGAGTGGTGGAACGGGGAGCAGGTGCGCATCCTCATCCGTGTCACCGCCGAGCGGCAGGGCACCGGTATTTACGAGCTGTGCAAGAGCGATTCGATCTGGTTCCTGCGCCGCGTGCTCGACTGATTGAGAGGAGGCTACTGCCTTGTCCTTCGTACATCTGCATGTACATTCTTACTACAGCTTCCTGGACGGCGCTGCCGGCCCGGTTCAACTGGTAGATAAAGCAAGCCATTTCGGCATGCCCGCACTGGCGCTCACCGACCACAACCGCCTGACGGGCGCCGTAAGGTTCTATGAAAGCGCTAAAAAATCCGGCGTCAAGCCTATTATCGGGGCCGAGGTAGATCTCGAGGGGGGCTACCACCTCACCCTGCTCTGCAGCGATATGACGGGCTATTCCAACCTCTGCCGGCTGCTCACCGCCATGCATTGCGGCAGGCACGGGGATAAGCCGGCCGCCACACGCGACCTGCTGGACAGGCATCATGCCGGCCTTATCGCCCTCTCCGGCTGCAGGCTGGGCGAGGTACCCTCGCTGCTGGCCGGCGGTCAAAAGCACGGCGCCGCCCTGGCAGCAGGCTTCTACCGCGAGGTCTTCGGCGACAGCTTCTTCATCGAATTGACCCGTTATCCCGCCAGGGAAGGCACGTCCCTGTGTCACCTGCTCCATGGCCTGGCCCGCAAGCATGGCATACCTGCGGTGGCCACCAACAATGTCCACTATCTCAACATGCGCGACTACCGCACCCGGGAACTGCTCAACTCCATCGGACATATCGTGCCCGCCTCACAACTTCCCGGCCTGCGCACGGTGGAGCAGTATTTCAAATCGCCCGCCGAGATGGCGCGCCTCTTCAA
>CAYVBI010000393.1:0-1446 GCA_964448985.1 uncultured Dehalococcoidales bacterium | reverse complement strand
GTTAATCGTGCTTGGCTGTCAATCTCCCTCTCGGAGTTTGTTAGTGTTCTATGATTTTGTCACCCTTAACTGAATGTAAAATGATCATTGACGACACTGAACGCCAAATTTGAAGACCGATGCTCTAGTCCGCTGAGCTACAGGCGCACAATATCAAACTTCCACTAAACCTCGCGGCCGTGACGCTCCCGTGACGCTCCCGTGACGCTGGAGGGTGTAGGGGTCAAAAGACCCTATCACACTTATATATTCTACCAAAAGCACGAATTACTATTCTGGGCGATTGAGGGGTTTGCTATCCTAAGATTAGCAAGAATGTGGAGAGGAATATAAGAGTATTAGCTACATATTAACGTTCTACCATTGATACAAATAAACAAGAAACTATGGGACAGGTGAGTCAATCGGGAGGGTTTAAAAGTTATATTCTTTGCTTCAATTTCGCCTGCCGTATTTACGCCATGTTCAGAGATTTACAGCTATTTAACAACGACTGAAATTGCTCACGCCCTTCCGTTTGCAGGTAAATGTGAAGAACCCTGATCGAAGAATCGATTGTGGCAACCAGCCAGGAACAGGCGGCCACACAGCCAGGGTACCTTCAGGCTTCAGTATGCGGTGTATTTCGGGTAAAAGCCGATTTAGGGGCAACATAGGAGCAGGAATCACACCAAACAATAGCACAGTGTCAAAACTTTCGGAGTCCAGCCCTGTTGCCATAGCATCGCCTTTGACTACACGAACATTCTTCAAGCCAGCGGCCTGCACTTTCCTGGATACTAATTCGATTGACTCTAGCACCACGTCCAGTGCCACCAAGTGCCCCTGTTCACCGATCAATTGAGCTGCCGATAAAGTGAAAAATCCTGTGCCACACCCGACCTCCAATACAGTCTGTCCAGGCAAAATATCGGCACCTTTCAGAATAGACATTGGACCAAAGAACCGGTATCGAAACCGGCTCTCCATCGCGGCGCCCAGCAAACTAGCAGCAAAATGCCCAGTCCTGGAATTTACAAATGTTTCTACACTCATTTTGTGTTGTCCTCCGACTCCAATTAATCAAAGTGCGTGGAAACTAGTTCGCGAAGTCAGTTTTGCTACGAAAATAGAGTATACAGCAACTATGACAGTTAATATAGGCACTCTACTGAGCTACAGGCGCATGATATTCTGGCCTCCACGGGCTGACGCTCGCCTGACGCTGGAGCTATAGCAGGAGGCAGTACGAAGTCTACATATTCTACCAGAATCAGGTGTCATAGTATGCGTCTGGGTACGTTGCCATGCATGCTGACCACCCTCCCGGTGTCCCTGCATCCGGTGGCAAGGCGAGTCCCAGCGTCAACAGAGTGTCACAAACCTGTTCATTCATCGTAGCATCGGTTCGGGAGACTGATGTTGGCGCAGGTGTTGCCCTGTAACGTTCGTTCAAGATAACATAGG
>CAYVBI010000392.1:0-1454 GCA_964448985.1 uncultured Dehalococcoidales bacterium | reverse complement strand
TCACAATCACAGTCCGCAACTGCGTGGCGGAGGTAACCGAGGGCCAGCCCCTGCCGGGCACGCCCGCACCGCTGACCAAGCTGACCACCGACTCACTCACATATAAGCTGATCGCACTAAAGATGCTCGACCTGCCAGCGGCCGTTGCTCAGGGTAAGATCAAGGTAGATGGAAATTTGCCCGCTTTAATCGTGTTTATGGGACGTTTCCAGACCTGATTACGGTTTGATAGCGGAGTATAGTAATAATATATTAGCAGTGCACAGGAGATTAATATGGATAAAGACACCAGCAAGTATGATAAGAGGACATCTGCAGTCTGCGGCCTGTTCTGCCCTTCCTGTACCCTATATATAGGCACGCAGGAAGATCCACAAAGGCTTGAATTTCTGGCTAAGACATTTAAGCTCCCGGTGGAGGAGGTCAGGTGCGGAGGGTGCCGATCGGATTTGCGCTCCTTTTACTGCCGGGATATGTGTAAAATGGCCGTGTGCGCGGCTGAAAAGGGGCTGGAATTTTGTGGAAGCTGCGAATCTTATCCCTGCCAGGAGCTGACGGATTTCCAGTGCGCCATGCCGCACAGGATCGAGCTATGGAAATCACTTGACCGCATCCGGGAGGCCGGCCCTGAGACGTGGTATGCCGAGATGCTTGAGTATTACGCGTGCCCGTCCTGCGGGGCGATCAATTCCGCCTACGACTTAAAATGCAGGAAATGCGGAAATGATCCGGGCTGCGCTTACGTGGCGGAGCATAAGGACGAGATAATCAGGCAGCTTGGTAAAATGAAATAGGGACGGGCGGGTTTAAAACCCGCCCCGACAGCTATTAAATGTCAGGGCGGACCTCCAGGTCCGCCCGCCGTCATCTCACTTACAGAAGTTCTTTATCAACTGTATATAGAAATCGATCATCTCGCCGTAGTTGTCGATGGAGATACGCTCGTTGATGCCGTGGATCATCGACAGGTCCTCGCTGGTAAGCCTCTGGGGCAAGAATCGCAAGACGTTGGGTGAGAGGTCGATGTATCGTGTAACGTCGGATGCTGAGTTTGCCAGCGCCGGGGCTATCACAGCTTCGGGGAAGATATCACGGATGGTCTGCCTGAAGGTTTTAAAGGCCCAGGTATCAGTACTGGAGACCGGGGATGCCTCGTTAGCACCCTGCCCGTACCTCTTAACCGTGACGCGAGGGTCGTCAATCACCTTTATAACGCGCTGGGTCACACTTTCGATGGTATCTCCCGGCAAGAGGCGGAAGTTGACTACGGCCGAAGATCGCGCTGGCAGGACGTTTTCGCGGTCGCTTCCTTTCAGCATAGTGGGAGCAGTAGTGGTTCTCAGTGTCGCATCCGTAGGGGGTGAGGCAGCCAGTTGGCCTTCGATCACCGGTCCCAGCAGCCACATGTTGGCGAAGATGGTTTTGTAAAGGGGTGTCATCTCCGGACCCAGGTA
>CAYVBI010000391.1:0-1458 GCA_964448985.1 uncultured Dehalococcoidales bacterium | reverse complement strand
CACAAGACAAGCTTATGTTTAATCAGATAAGAAACAACCTATCATCTATAACTGAAGTTCTAAAGTAAAAGCCATTTTTACTGCTTTTCCAGCTTCAAAATTCTGTTTTCACAACAAAATATAGTGCCAAATAATTTAAAAATATTTGACCTTAAAGTCTATTAAAATGGACAGTATAGGGCGCAAACAAATTTTTACTTTGCCTTACAATAATGGGCTCATCCAGTTGACATTATGGTATTTAAGCACTTTATTATGCAAAAGGCTTTCTACCGAGTTAACCCCTTTTATAGCAAGCAGTTCCTTATTGGAAAATGTGGTGAGATCATCAATATCGGGAAAGCGCGCCGCAACTATAATATTGAATCTACCAGTCGCCATTGAAACCAGATATACCATGGAGTTATCCAATATCTTATCTATGACCGAATTTACATTTTGCTGCGCGACGTTAATTCCTATGGTCGCCCAGGCATGACGTTTAAGCAGATCAGGATTAGGCACTACTTCAATTTTAATGACCTCTTCTTTTAACATTCTTGTGATGCGTCTGTGTATGGTACTAACCGAACCACCAATCCTAGATTTAATTTCCTCAGAACTTACGAGTGCATCCTCCGATAGAATCTTGACTATATTCCTATCCAGTTCATCGACATGAATTGTTGCTGTGCTTGCCGGATAGTTACCTTTATTGCCCCAACTAAAATGATAATATTTACGAGGATTAGTCAATATCATAGTTTCGCTGTTTTGAATACCGGGCATGGAAGCCAAATCAGTTTGTATAAAATCGGTAAGACTGTCGATATTCTCTAACTGCAACCCAATAATAAAATCAAAGGAGCCCAAGGTGTAAGCCACAAAGTAGATGGATGGATTCCCAGCAAGTGCATGAGCTACGTTGCGTAAAAAACGAAGCTCAACTTTTAAACCTATTTTGGCCCACACCTTATAGCCGCATAATACCGGATTACAAACAGCAGTAATCTTTATTAATTTTCCTTCGATCATTTCAGAAATATGTCGTCGAACTGTGCGCTCATTGACTAAAAGCAACTTGGAAAGGTCCGAATTCTTAATGTAACCCATTTGCTCCAACTTGCTCAAGATTTGTATATCTAAATTGTTAGTCATATAGATCTCAACTAATCATTATTGGTAATAAAATTACTATAATTGTCCGTAATTGTCAAAATACCTGTTTTAAAAATAGATATTCACTAAAAATGTCACTTTATGATAACGGCATAATAAAAGGGAACCAGTTTTAAGAGAAACGGCTGTTGTTATTATATGATTTTGTCAGGTAGTTAATTGTTAAGGGAAAATGTCAGTCATGGAAGGATTGACATTGAAACAAACAGAACAAGCAAGGTTAGCAACAATGAATCGGGTTTTGGAAATGATCTGCTCCCCGAAAACTGGACCATCCATAAGGTGAATTTTTAAGGATGT
>CAYVBI010000390.1:0-1462 GCA_964448985.1 uncultured Dehalococcoidales bacterium | reverse complement strand
TGCCACGAAGCTGGATAGAAGCGCTACCATCATCTGCCAGTTGAGTCCCATCAAGCGCCCCACTGGCTCGAGGAATCTTCCGATATCGGCCAGTACGCTGTCGTTGACATTGCCGCCGGGGATTACGGATAGCAACCATACCACGATGGATACGGCCAGTATCACAGTGCCGGCGCGCTTGATAAAAGCCAGTATATTCTGCCAGGTTACCATGCCGATAAGCTTAAGGTCGGGCACATGATAAAGCGGTAATTCCATGATCAGTGCACTGCTTTTCCCGCGTATAACGAACCTGTTGAGTATCAGGCCGACTAATGCCATGATTAATAAACTGAGTATTATCATTCCGATTGATACCAGCACTGCTGCGCTGCCGAAGAAGGCTGCGGCAATGATGGCTATTACGGCCATTCTGCCTGTACAGGGTACGAGCGGTGTCAGCAGTATTGTGAGCAGTCGGGCACGCGGCGAGTCTATAATGCGTGTTCCGAGAATCGCGGGCACGTTGCAGCCGAAACCCAGCACCAGCGGCAGGCACGACTTGCCATGAAGTCCAAGCGCATGCATAAACCTGTCTGTTACGAAAGCGGCCCGCGCCGTATAACCCGTGTCCTCCAAAAAAGCCCATGCCGCAAAGAAGAGGAAAAGTATGGGGATAAACGTGAGGACCGTCCCGGCGCCGCTCAGAACCCCGTCGGCCAGAAGGCCCTGGAGCCATTGTGGCATATAAGGAAGGCTGTATATAAAATCACGCGTCCTCTCAATCAAATTGATGTTGAGGAATTCCTGTATGGGGACGCCGATGCTGAAGACCAGCAAATACATGACTCCCAGAACGGCTATAAGTATGAACAGGCCTGACACGGGATGCGTGGCAGCGCGGTCAATTCTTTCCGTCAGGGAGACCTGGCCTACGCGTCGTTTTTGCTGCGCCACGGCCATCATCCTCGCAACCCACTCAAAGCGCAGCGTGGCGATGGTGACAGCCGCAGACTCGTGTTCCCTTAAATAAGAGTCGAGCGCAGGCCAGCGTTCCGCCGGAATACGCGCCCTGACCAGTTTGTTGATCTGTTCGTCACCCTCGAGCAGCTTCATGGCCGTCCAATGTTTCGGGTAGGGGGTGGTTATGCCGTCGTCAAGCAGACTATCTACATGGTCTATCACGTTCGTTATCTCACTGCCGTACTCAATATGCTTTACATCAGGCAGGCCGGCGGCCGTGCCGCACTCCTGTTCGACCTGGATAATCAGCTCGCGCAGACCCCGGTTGGCGCGGGCCACGATCGGTACGACCGGTATATTAAGAGTTCGTGATAAAGCTTCGGGGTCGATTTTCATTCCCTGTTGTTCGGCCACATCAATCATGTTCAGGGCAATTACCAGGCGCGGGGCAAGCTCTATAAGCTCGGCTACCAGGTACAGATTTCGTTCCAGGCTGGCCGCATTGAGGACAGCCACCACA
>CAYVBI010000389.1:0-1470 GCA_964448985.1 uncultured Dehalococcoidales bacterium | reverse complement strand
GCATGGCCTGCTTGATTTCCAGCACGCAGGCCTCCCTTTCCATTAACAAATACATGATCCTCAGCCTCGTTTCATCTCCCAGAGCCCTGAATATTTTCAGTAGATCACGCATTCTCGTCCTCGCATACTTATGCGCACATGAGCATAAGTAGTAAACTTGTATGATATATTACAGTATTAAGAAAAATGTTGTCAATCATCCTGTGCGTAGTCTGTCATTGCGATGTAGGGGCGTACCTTCAGGTGCGCCCGATCCGTGTAGAGAACCAATCTTGTGTGCAACTACGTCAACAGTGTAGGGGCGTACCTTCAGGTGCGCCCGATCATGTGACGATGCAATCTTGGACGCCGCCACATCATTGCGAGCCTTATTTCCCCGTCATTGCGAGGAACGCAGTGACGAAGCAATCTTGCCTTTGACATAAAAAGCCCGGTTGGGTAGAATTTTACGCTGTGCGTGGCAGCGTAGCTCAGTGGTAGAGCAGGGGACTCATAAGCCCTTGGTCACTGGTTCAATCCCAGTCGCTGCCACCATTCCTCTTATTTCTCAGCGAAAAAGAATACAACATCCTTTACTTTTTCCCTAGCCTCCCATGTCTTTACTTGGCTTGGGACTAGTTTACAAGCTCTTGCGAACTCTTTCTTGCGAATGTTTTTCCAATCGGTAACGTGAGGGCTATGCTGATATAGCACCAGATAATCTCCCCTTCTCAAACGTTCCCATATTGACGATATTTCTTCAGACTTCACATGTTCATCCGTTGCTTTCTGGGGAGCTAAGCCGTTATCTGGGTCAAGGAAGACAATCTGACGCTGTGATAATTTCCGAATTCGCTGACAAATAGAGTCTGTATATGCCTCTCGCGCACTATGAATGAATTTGTTCATTACTATATCAATAGTTATTCCTGCCTTTTTACCTAACCGTTTTATATCACTTATGTCCCTGAAATGTGTAATTATCTCTTCGGGTATAGGCACATCTTTCCCATCGAAGTCTAACAGGCCCCAGGAGGAATTTCTGAAGTATGCTACCTGCATGACATGCTTTATGCCAGTTGTGTTGCACAAATGAATAATGCCGCCCCATTTTATTAGATCCCTATTGTCTGCATACCATGTGTTTTTCATATGACACCTCTGCAAAAATGGTATCACATTCCTATTGACCTTCTCCTGTTTCGAGACTATCCTCTCACGCACTCAAACGAGAATAAGGAGAGGTTCAATGTCTACGAAAGTAAAAGTTACAACAATCAAGCAAGCCATTGATAGCTTCCTGCTGTCCTGCAAGGTAGAGGGTAAATCCTACGGTACTATTGAGTGCTATACAGACAAATTGAAAGGCTTTCTATGGTACACAACCAATTATCACTGGCCTGATGATATCAAGGCCATAACTACTGATGACTTACGGCAATTCTTAGCCTATCTAAGGGAGACTCCACATAGGTTCAATAGCACCTGCCC
>CAYVBI010000388.1:0-1472 GCA_964448985.1 uncultured Dehalococcoidales bacterium | reverse complement strand
AAATTGTCTAATTACATTGTTGGCTCTGTATTCACGGCTCAATTAAAATCAAGGGAGGCGACGGCATGCAAGAAAAACCTACAAATTTAAAACGCGGGCTTACGCTGGTTACGCTCTTCACGCTGCTGACCGGTGCGATGGTCGGCATGGCCTGGGCGGTACTGGCAAATGTGTTCCTCGACCGGGGCGGCCCGGCCAGCATCCTCTCCCTCATCGTAGCGGCCGTGTTCACCCTTTTCGTCGGGCTGTGCTTCGCCGAACTTTGCGCTATGATGCCCGTGGCGGGAGGCGCTTACATCTACGTCAAGCGCGCCATGAACAAGTTCGGCGGCTTCACCGCCGGCTGGCTGCTGGTGCTGGCATATGCGGCCATGATGCCGGGTGAATGCATTATCATCGGCAAGCTGGCCGCCGGCATTATCCCCGGAGCCCCCGTCGCCTGGGTCGGTGTTGGTGCGGCGGTTATCTTCACCGTCATCAACCTGATAGGCATCACCTTCTCCGCCATCGTGCAATTGATCCTCACGCTCGTCCTGTTCGGAGGCATTTTTATCTATGCCATACCCGGCTTCGCCCAGATAGACGTGGCCAACCTCACACCTTTCTTCGGCCGCGGGGTCGCCGGCATGTTCCTGATGGTGCCCATCTACTTCCTGGGCTTCATGGGCTACGACATACTGCCCCAGGCAGCCGAGGAAGTGAAATCCCCGGTGCGTAAAATGGTCTTCGTTATCCCGATGTCCATATTGTTTGTATTAATAGCCTACATGTCGGTGGCCATCGTCAATGCCGGCGTCCTGCCCTGGGAGCAGATAGCCAACAGCACGGACCCCGTACCTATCGTGCCCATCGCCGAGAAGCTGCTCGGTCCGTCCGGGCCCGCCATCATCATCATAGCCGGCCTCTGCGGCTTGGTGACCACCCTCAACGGGTTCGTGGTGGGCGCATCCAGGTTGATGATGGCCATGGCCAAGGACCACGAGCTGCCGCCTTTCTTCGCCAGGGTCAACAAGCGCTTCGGCGTCCCTCACTGGGCGATCATCTTCGTGGGCATCCTGGGCATTATCGGCAGCTTCGTGCCCCAGCTCATCGTGCTCTTCGATACCGCCGCATCGGCCGTTCTGGTGACCTACGCCCTGACCGCTATCAGCGTGATGGTACTTCGCAAGAAGGCACCCGATGCCGAGCGGCCTTACAGGTTGCCCTGGGGCAACCTGATACCCATCCTGGCCCTGATCGGCGTCGTGCCCACCTTCCTTATCTCCCTGGGCATACTCACAACCGAAGCCCTGATCGTCTTCGTGGCGTGGTTTGTTATCGGTGTTATCTACTACCTGCTCTACCGCAGGAAGATGGCCTGATCTGAACATATCGATATTAGCAGTGCTAAATACGGGACAACAAGAGTATTTATTGTAAATAAATAAGGAGGCAGAAAAATGGCTAAAAAGGAATACAAAACGACTTTTAAT
>CAYVBI010000387.1:0-1478 GCA_964448985.1 uncultured Dehalococcoidales bacterium | reverse complement strand
CTTGAGCCAAGCAAGTCGGCGGCACCCCTACGTGGTGCTGGCTAGAAATGAACGGCGAAGACCCTGACGAAAGGTAGAGAACATGACAAACGAAGATATAAAAAGTTCTATTGCTGTTGAGCGTGCCAATTTTGTAGAAGCTCGCAGGCAAGAAGCTAGGGCTAGAAAAGCGATTCAGAGCATTCAGGAAGACTGCCCTCATACCGAAACAGAATCGTGGACAAACAATGATGGTGACGGTCAGTTCAAGGTGGAGAGGTGTCTCATTTGCGGGCTACAAAAAGATCATGGTTTACGAAAGGAATAATCTATGCCGCATATACATGAGGATTACTTGACAGCAGTTCAGGATTTGGCTCGCAGGTATCAACCCAAGAGAATTCTTAAAACTGATTGCTGGAACGAAGCTGATGGCGATACACCTATCGCCAATGTCATTGGAGCGGAGTGTGTTGAGATTGATTCCGATTGTGTTCAGAGGGCTCAATCCAAGTTTCCTGGTCTTGTTGCAACAGTCGGGGATATAAGGGTGATGCCTTACGAGAACAAGATATTCGACATGCTGGTTGATCTGAGCACCATCGATCATATGTTCGACTATCAGGTAGCACTAGATGAGTATGTGCGGGTTACGAAGGATGGAGGCGTCGTATACATTGTCGTATGGATAAGTGCTGATCCATGTGATTACGACAGGGAGGATGGGAGTCATTTCGATCCGACAGGTAAGTATCGACAATACTACTTTTCAGAGGAGAAGTTCTTAGGATCATTGAATCGGACGTTTAAGAGTGTTATACATGGAGTCTTCCATCATTTCAAGGGCGTCAGGACTCTTCATTGGTTTGAGTGTGTGGTATGACAGATTTCTGGAAACATCTCAACGAACTTAGCGACAGCAGGGGCAGGCTCTATGCGGCTGTCATCGGGAATGACGTGCATGGTGCTCACGTTCTTGATCTAAACTGTGGTAAGGCTCCGGTGTTTGAATACCTTGATGGGTATGCTTCATATTATGGCAATGATGTTCAATCGGACTTCATCGACGAGCTTCAAGAAAAGATATTGGGACGGAAGGCAGTCTTTGAGTTGAAGGACGACAAGGACATAAGTGTTGATCGGGTTGATGTGCTGATGTTTATTGGGGCTTGCGGGGCGGTGATTCACTGGGGTCCAAACCCGGAATCCTGTACGGACTTCAAGACGTTCATGAGGATTATCGGGGAGCATCATCCAAGAGTGGTTCTCTTTGAGGCGGCTCAAGAGATTTGCGAGAAGGCGAGGACGACAGAGATCGAGGATGGTATTCGGAAGGCTGGATACGATCTGGACGTGAAGATGGATGTCACGTTTGGGAGTGGTGGTTACAGGCGCAGGTTGTTGTGGAAGTGGAGAAAGCAGGTATGACAAAAGAACAAGAGGCTTTGTGGCAAGAGATGGCAGACCTGACAAATGCAAAGTGTCAGGAAGCATGTCGT
>CAYVBI010000386.1:0-1478 GCA_964448985.1 uncultured Dehalococcoidales bacterium | reverse complement strand
AGAGCTCAGCCTGATAGGGGCCATTGATGACGCTACAGGGAAGGTGCCTTATGCACTGTTCAGGGAACAGGAAGACGCACAAGGTTATTTTTTGCTGCTTCAGAAAATAGTACAAACGCATGGTATCCCTGTAGCTTTATATCATGACCGGCACGGCATTTTTGAACGCGCACCTGCAGATAAGGAATCAATTGAAGAGCAATTGGAGGGGAAGAGGACACCCACGCAATTCGGGCGAATCATGGAGGAACTTGGTATCAACTCTATTTCTGCAATGACGCCGGAGGCGAAGGGCAGGATTGAGCGATTATGGGGTACTTTCCAGGACAGGTTGGTAAATCAAATGCGCCTGGATAAGGTTCTATACCATTCAGGCGGCTAATGAATATCTGCAAACGTTCTTGCAGGCATATAATCTGCGGTTTGCTGTTCCGGCTGCTCAACCGGGCACAGCTTATTGCAAGCCGGATGAAGGATTTGTGCGCGATAAGGTATTTTGCTTCAAATACAGTCGCACTGTTGGTAAAGACAACGTCGTCAGGTTCTATGATCAGCGTTTTCAGATATTGCCCTCAAACGGACGCTTCGGTTACGCACATGCCCGCGTTGAGGTGCATCAACGCATGGACGGTAGCCTGGCTATCTATTACCAGGGGAAATGCCTGCTGACCAGTCAGGCTCCAACTGAAGCGCCTTTACTTAGAACCATGCATAATAACTACCAGGATGACGACAAACAAAATATACATGAACCTAAGCCACAGAAAAAATCACTTGATCCTGATCATATTAAACCTAAGTTACGTTACAAACCGGCACCAAACCATCCATGGCGAAAAACCTTTGTACTACATAATGACAGGGGGGTGACAAAATCACTGAACAATTAGGGGGGGGGGGGGCCTTTTTCCCTGGAAACAACACCTAAAAAACCCTCCCCATTGACATTTCATTTTCTTTTTGCCAAAAAACAATTTCTGAAAAGAAAATACCGATTTGCTTTATTAGGAGTGTTTTTGCTCGTAGCTGTGGCTTTGCTTTCTGCCACTGCACCATTTTCCTGGCTCAACTGGCTGGTGCGCCAATCAGGAGCTTTAAACCAGCTTTTCCGTTCCCCTTTTACGAAATTTTTGCCTCCTGCGGCATTTATTTTCGCCGTCTTTTTAACAATCGGACTTGAATTTTTTACTCGGCTATTAAACAGGTTAAATATATATTTATCTTCAGCTTTCTATTTAGTTGTGTTAGCTATTATATTTATTTTCTCTTGGCCAATTTTCCAAGGTAATTTTATCTACCCAAAAATGCGGGTAAATATTCCTGATGAATACCAACAGCTAATCGAATACTTTAAACAACAGCCAGCTGATGCGCGGATAATGAATTTGCCACAGGGTAACTATTATGGCTGGACTTTTTACCGCTGGGGTCTGCGGGGATCAGGATTTATCTGGTACGGGATAGAGCAACCAATCCTT
>CAYVBI010000385.1:0-1480 GCA_964448985.1 uncultured Dehalococcoidales bacterium | reverse complement strand
CGCCTCATCATACCTCATGCGGATTTGGCCAGGAGGGCGGGAGCACCATGTTGCGAGACGGGATACTTCAAGAGTCCCCAATGACTTTGTGCGGTGTCTCACCGCCCGCCTGATGTATTTTAGCACCTCCTAAACAAGTACTTCATTTGCTTGGGGTAAACAATACATACTCCCATTTTTTACTAAAGCATATACTATGCGTAATAACCTGTTGGCTACGGCTCCGACTGTTTCTCTTGGTTTCAAAGGATGCATATGTAACTCCCGCTCGCGTCTAACCCTGGCCCATTCTTTGAAGTCAGGATTGCTGCGCAGCAGGGCTATTGCAGCGATCCATAGACAAGAACGCAGCTTGGGCCGTCCCTTTTTACTCATATGGGTTATGCTGTGACGCTTGCCAGCAGATTCCCAGGAAGTCGGGTTGGTCCCAGCCAGCTTGATGAGTTGCCCCGAATTCCGGTATGCCTGCAAGGGTCCTGTTTCCGCCAGTATCCCCGCTGCTGCGATATGTCCCACGCCTTGTATCGACAGTATGCAACGTGACTCGGGTATACTTGGCAGCAAACCTTGTAATATATGCTTTGTCTTTTCTATTTGCTCACTGAGCAACAGGAGCTGCTGCGTCATCAAGTTCAGTTCGAGAGCGAGTCCTCTTGCACCTGCTTCGGCTCCTATGGACGTCTTGCCTAGCTGGTAAAGCTCTTGCAAGCTATGTATTTTAAGCGCGCGTCCGGTAAACCCTTCGCGTATGCGAGCGATGAATTGGGCCTCTTGCATCCGGGCAATATCAGTTGGCGCAAGACAGCACCCAAGCACCTGCATGGCAGTCTTGCTGCAGACGTTACTGAAGACCAGGCAGAATTCCGGAAAAAGCTGGTCAAGCAGGCTTTTCATCCGGCTCTTTATGCGGCTTCTCTCTTTAATCAGCCGTTGGTAAGCATTATATACAGCACGAAGTTCAGCATATATTCCCTGTGGCAAATTTGTCTGTGGTACTCCATTGCTAATCACTAATTCTGCCATTACCCTGGCATCGCGCATATCACTTTTCGCACGATTGATATCTTTGCCCTCACGTAGCCTCTTGGCAGTGAAAGGATTTACCAGGCAAAACCACATTCCCCTTTTATTCAGAAAATAAGCCAGATTGCGCCAGTAATGGCCGCCTGCTTCCATGGCGAAGACAACTCCTTTACTGCCGGATTTGCTAATTTGGTCATCAACCCGTTTGACCGCATGTTCAAACCCGGTCTTTGAGTTATCAAACTTCAGGCTGGTCAATACCTTTTCCTCTCGTGTCATGAGAACCATAGTGTGTGATTTCTTGTGCGGATCAATTCCCGCAACCAAATAATCATCCGGGACTTGCCTACGCTTTGAGTCTGTGTTAATGTTCACAGGGTGGCTCCTTCTTAATAGATTTGTACTTGTCCGTACCAAACTATTATAGACAGGAGTCATCAACTCTTATACTAATGAC
>CAYVBI010000384.1:0-1481 GCA_964448985.1 uncultured Dehalococcoidales bacterium | reverse complement strand
GTACAGCTCCGGCATAGGCGGGGATACGAGATCCCACGCCGCGCCCCGGGTGGCGCTGGCAAGCGGCCCGACTATTAAATTTCGCGGCAAGATAGACCGTATCGATTTCAATCCCGGCCGCAGCAAGGCCTGGGTCATCGATTATAAGACCGGCAGGGCCCGCAACCTGGATGTGTTTAAAAAGGATATGCTGATGGGCGGCACGCTCTTGCAGTTGCCGGTCTACGCCCTTGCGCTGCGCGCCGGCCTGGATAGGGATTGTGTGATCGAGGCCATGTACTGGTATAACACGGGCCGCGGGGCCTTCAAGCGTATGGAGGTGCCTCTGGCAGAGGTCGAAACCAGATTCAGGGAGTGCCTGGACGTGATCGTAAGCGGCATAGCCGCCGGCATGTTTGTGGCCAATCCCGGCCGTATCGAAAACGAGGACTTCGGCAGCTGCGGCTGGTGCGATTTCAAACGCGTTTGCCATGCTGACCGCTATATACAATGGGAGAGGAAGTCCGGCTCCCCTGAACTGCAGCGTTACCTGCACATGCAGGATATTAAAGAGCGCTTACCATGAGCGACGAACATCATACAGCCGACCGCGCATCCCGGCAAAGGATAGCCGAAAACCTGCACGAAGGCCTCTTCGTTGAGGCCGGCGCCGGCACAGGGAAAACCACCGAGATGGTCTCGCGCATCGTCAACCTGATCAGCGAAGGCGTGACCACTATCGACCGCCTGGCCGCCATCACCTTCACCGAGATGGCAGCCGCCGAGCTGCGCGACCGTGTCAGGCATCGCCTGGAGGAGGTCGCCCTCTCACCCGTCGCCGGCGAAGAAGGGAAACGGCGCTGCAGGGAGGCGGCCGCCGACATGGACGGCGCCAGCATCCAGACACTGCACAGCTTCGCCGCATCGCTGTTGCGCGAGCGACCGCTGGAGGCAGGGCTGCCGCCCAACTTCCGCATCGCCGAGCCCATCGAGGCCGATATACGTTTCGAGGAGAAATGGCAGTCGTGGCTGCACGAGGAATTGCTGACCGGGAATACGGCCCTTGAGCTGCTGCGATTGATCAAACTGGGATTGAAAACGGATCACCTGCGCGCCGCAGCAGCGGCCCTGCAGAGCAACTACGACCGCATTGCCCGACCCTTCGACATTCCCCCGCCGTCGCCGCGCCGGGCGGTGGCGAAAGTAATCGATTCCCTTCCGCAGATGCAGAAGCTGTGCAGCCTCTGTCTGGACGAATCGGATAACCTCTATCAGCACATGCAGGGCGTTCTCAGGCTGGGCGCCGCTCTTTCCGCCATGCAGCCTGCCGATGATTATGCCCTGATGGCGCTGGCCAGGGGCGGCAAGCTCAAACAGAGCAGGGGCGATAAGAAGAACTGGGGCGACCTGCCCTCCGGTGAGAACGCCTGCAGCGAGCTTAAGGCACTGCTGGGCGACCTGGAGGAGACCCGGCAGGCCGAGATCGAGGCCGTTAAACAGGC
>CAYVBI010000383.1:0-1481 GCA_964448985.1 uncultured Dehalococcoidales bacterium | reverse complement strand
CTCGTATCTTTGTGCCGCTATTCTATCACAACCTGTTTGCTTCTATATACACTCCGAGATCATGGTATACTGATTTACTGTGGTTATTATGCTTAAAAAACCGGTCATAGCCCTTACGATCGTAGCAATTATCGCCGCCGTTTTCATCTCCTGCGCGGGCGCAGCTTCCCCGCAAAGTCCGGCGGCGCCGTCCGCGCCGGTTGCGATAACCATATTACATATCAACGATACTCATGCCCACCTGGAGGACGTTGCGCGCAGGGCCACACTGGTGAAAAAAGTCCGCGACGAGGTCGGAAGCAATAGGCTGCTGATGTTCGACAGCGGCGATGTATTCATGGGCACGCCTTATTTCACCCTGATGAAAGGCCAGGCCGACCTGGAATTCATGAATATGCTGGGCTACGACGCCATGACTTTGGGCAACCACGAGTTCGATAACTATGAGAAAACGCCGCAGTACCTCAACGACTTCATTGCGAAGGCCGGCTTTCCGATCGTTTGCAGCAACATCGATTTTTCGAAGGTTGCGGAGCTGCGCGGGAAAACGGCGCCGTACCTGATAATTGAAAAGAACGGTCAAAAATTCGGCGTTATCGGACTGCTGACGGAGGACACGGCGGAGATAGCTGACCCGGGAAAAAATATCTCGATCGGGGACCATGTGGCCGCGGCCCGCCAGAGCGTGTCCCTGCTCCAGAGCAAGGGCGTCGATAAAATCATCGCCCTGACGCATATCGGCTGGGACTATGATACGGAGCTGGCAAAACAGGTCAGCGGGATCGACCTGATAATTGGCGGACACAGCCATACCCTGCCTGAGGTCTATCCCACGGTGGTGGCAAATAAAGAGCCGACCCTGGTGGTGCAGGCCGAGGCATACGGCAAGTACCTGGGCCGGCTGGATCTCACCTTCGACGAACGCGGAGTGATAGTCAAACAGGCCGGCTCCCTGGCCGTAATCAAGGACGCCGCCGAAGATCCTGAGTACGCCGCCGTGCTGGCGAAGTATAAGGCGCCTATCGACCAGTTGCAGAAGACCATGGTGGGTAAGACGCTGGTGGACCTCGATGCGGAACGCACCGATATCAGGACGCAGGAGACCAATTTCGGCAACCTTGTGGCCGACGCCATGCTGGCAAAGGCTTCGGGGGTAAAGGCGCAGATGGCTATAGTCAACGGCGGCTCCATCCGTACCACCATACCTGCGGGGGATATCAGCCTGGGACAGCTTCAGACAGCCATCCCTTTTAATAACGATATGGTGGTTTTCGACCTCAGCGGGGAAGACCTGGTGTCGGCCCTGGAGAACGGCGTCAGCCGGGTTGAAGACGTCGAGGGCAGGTTCCCTCAGGTTGCCGGGATGAGGTTTACCTGGAGCTTCGGAGATGAACCGGGCTCGCGCATCCGGAGCGTGGAAGTCATAACCGGGGACGGCTATCAGCCGCTGGACAGGTCCGCCTCCTACCGCATCGTGACCA
>CAYVBI010000382.1:0-1492 GCA_964448985.1 uncultured Dehalococcoidales bacterium | reverse complement strand
CAATGGCGGTGAAATAAGGAACTCAAAAAGAAAGCCTCCTTTGTCGATATAGCCTTTGCACAGGGCAATCGACAGAAAGGAGGCGTCGTATGTCTGTTTGTATCGACAAATCGAGGGCGAAACTTGAGCAGATTCGTCGGGCACTTCGGGAGGCTCCGCTTGTGGCGTTGCGGGAGTTGTTGAAGGACCGGGACATCCTCGACGCCTGCCGGGCCTGCGGCCACCGCTTCCGGGACCGACGCTACGGGCCGGTCGTCACCGTGCTTCACTTCCTGGCCCAGGCGATCCAGCGGGAGAACTCCTTCGCCGCCACCTGGCAGGAACTCTGGACTCCGCTCGCGGCCAGCTTCCCCGAACTGGCCCTGAACTCTTTCGAGCCGTCGGGCCTCGCACACGCTCGTGCACGGCTGCCGCAGAGCGTGCTCGCGTGCCTGGCTTCGCAGGCGTGTGCACGAACCCGCGAGATCG
The DNA here is from genome assembly GCA_964448985.1 of uncultured Dehalococcoidales bacterium. Classification (GTDB taxonomy): domain Bacteria; phylum Chloroflexota; class Dehalococcoidia; order GIF9; family UBA5629; genus CAIMUM01. The sequence continues at coordinate 1,024 of CAYVBI010000382.1, read as the reverse complement.
AGGTGGAACGCTGGCACGGGCTCCGCCTTTGGGCCCTGGACTGTTCGACGGTCTCGATGCCGCGAGCAGCCGAACTCTTCGCTCATTTCGGAGCACACCGTGCTCGCACGACGACCGTGCGGTATCCTCTGGCGACCGTTGCGGCCCTGCTGTCCGTCGGCAACTCGCTTATCGTCGACTATCGCTTCGGCCCGTTTGACCCCGGTGAGCACTCGACCGCCCGTCCGCTTCTTCGTCACCTCGGCCCTGGCGACCTGCTCCTGGCCGACCGTCACTTCGCCGGATCGCCTTCCGTGGCCCGTATACGGGCCTCCGGAGCCGATTTCCTGATGCGGAAAAACGCCCGCCTGATCGTCTCGAAACTCCCCGTGATCCGGCGGCTCGGCCGCAACGATTTCATCACGGAAATCCCGATGAGCAAGCCAGCCCGGAAAGCCGACCCCGCCCTCCCGGAGAAGGTCCGCGTCCGCCTCTTCAAGGCATCCTGGACAACGCCCGCCAGCGAGAAGCTCACCGAGTGGTTCGTCACGTCGCTCGAAGACCCCACGCTCTACAAGAAGGCCGCTCTCGCAAACCTGTACCACGAGCGCTGGCAGATCGAGACCAGCTACCTCGAGTTCAAGCAACTCTTCCACGCCGACGTGCTCCGAAGCAAGACCGTGGCGAACATCTACAAAGAGTTCACGGCCCACGTTCTCGCGTATCAACTCGTCCGGCTCCTCATTCAGGCGGCCGCTCGAAAGCACCGCCAAAAGCCCACCGAGATCAGCTTCCTTCATGCGGCACGCTGGGTGATGTCCTTCTCGCACCGGATGGCCGCCCTGTCGGTCTGGAGCCTGCCGTTCGTTTATCAACGCCTGCTCGACGCCATCGCCAGTTGCGAGATTGACGTTCGGCCCGGCCGCCTGGAACCCCGTGCCGTCACCCGTGAATGGAAACACTATCCACACTTGCGAGTCTCGCGCACCGAGTGGCGGCAACGCCGACTTGGGAGGACGGGCTGATGCTTATTTCACCGCCATTG
>CAYVBI010000381.1:0-1505 GCA_964448985.1 uncultured Dehalococcoidales bacterium | reverse complement strand
AGCAGAGGATACTGGAAGCGGTCACCAGCCCTACATCTGTAACCCAGCGAGGCAGCTTTCAGCCGATGTTTCCCGATACCAGACCGGAAGACCTGGATATTCAAAATAGTCTCATCTTCCTCAAAGCCGATCCTTCCGTACAAATGCCCGTATCTGATGTCCCGAAACGTGGCAGCCTTGCTGGAGTGATGTCCGAGGCCGAGGCCTTCGGCGTAAGGAACTCCTGGGTACAACCACTATTTGCCGATGCTTATCATGTACAGCACGGCGGGGTCAATCCTAATAATCCCAGGCCCCACCTCTGCCGCCAGGCCCATTTCATGGAGGTTGAGGTCGATACTGATACAGGCGAGGTCTTCGTCACCAGGATTGTCAACGTCAACGACGTAGGCAAGGCGATCAATCCCATGAGTTGCTGGGGTCAGCAGTACGGCGGCAGCATCATGGGCGTAAGCCGCGGCCAATTCGAGGAAATGATATATGATCCGGTAACCGGCGTAATGCTCAACGGAAATCTGTTGGACTACAAGATAGCCACTATTAAGGATATCGGGCCGATCCGTACCATACTGGTGGAGACAGGCATGGGCTATGGCCCCTACGGCCTAGTCGGTATCGGTGAAGATATTGCTACGGTTGTACCTGGTCTGCTGGCGCCCGCAGTCTACAACGCCATCGGAGTCTGGATAGAAGATTTTCCAATAACTCCGGACAAGGTGCTGAAAGCACTGGGAAAAATTTAACTGGAAACCAACGCTTCTAACGAGGAGGGCAAGAACTTGAGTAAAGAGATTAAGAATTTCGTTTGCCCCTACTGCGGGGAATCCCACGATACGCAGGACGGGCTGAAAAGCCATGTCTTCAAATCGCACAAAGGGCGCGGCCTGCCCGCCGCAGAGGGCCGCATCAGGCTATTTATAAACAAGGCCGAACACACCTTCCTGGTGGAGCCGAACTGGACTCTGTACTATCTCATCCACGACATACTCGGCCTGACGGGATCGAAACAGTTCTGTGACCGCGGCGCCTGCGGCTCCTGCACCATGATCGTGGACGGCAAACCCGTCCTCTCCTGCATGATGCTGGCCATCGAGTGCGACGGCAAGACCGTCGAGACCGTCGAGGGCATCGCCGCCGACGGCCATCCCCTGATCGAAGCCTACGTGAACAACCACGCCATGCAGTGCGGCTACTGCACCCCCGGCTTCGTCGTCGCCTCCAAAGCCCTGCTCGACCGCAACCAGTACCCGAGCGAGGAGGAGGTTATGGCCGCCCTCTCAGGCAACTTGTGCCGCTGCGGCACCTACCCGCAGCATCCCATAGCTGTCAGAGAGGCTGCTGAAAAAATGAAGACAGGTGGTAAGAAGTGAAGGAATTTAAACATTTCAACGCATACAGTGTAGACGAGGCCGTGGCCCTCATGGGCCGCTACGGCGAGCGGGCTGCCGTTATCGCCGGCGGCACCGATATCCTGGGCAAGATGAAGGACTCCATCCTGCCCGCCT
>CAYVBI010000380.1:0-1520 GCA_964448985.1 uncultured Dehalococcoidales bacterium | reverse complement strand
AATAATGGATAATTACGGAGCCATTGACTCAACTTATATAGTATGTTGCGAGCGACAGCGAAGCAATCCCTGGAATCGAAGACCCGTTGCCGTGAGATTGCTTCGTCGCTTCGTTCCTCGCAATGACAGAATGAGAACTTTGCAATGGCAGGTACCTCGTAGCGCTAATTCCCTGCAGGCGCCGGGGCTGTTGCCCTGGACTCCACCCTGCCGGCAGTCAGGTGCCTGGCCAGGCGCTTGCCCAGCCCCAGTATCGTGAGAACAGGCGGCCTGCCCCATTCGTCCGGTATCACCGAGCAATCGCAGACATAGAGGTTGTCATATTCCGTCTTGAGGTCGGAGTTGACGATGTCGTTGATCTTGCAGGTACCTCCCGGGTGCGAGGCTATCCACCATGTCTTGAAGATGTCCTTTGCGCCCGCGTTGACCAGTATCTTTTTAGCGCGCTCGTAACCGTGCATTAGCTTGCCGCGCTCATCCGCCGTGAATGGCTTCTTGATAAAATTGCCGCTGATCCTGCCGCCCAGGTGGTCTTTGGCCTTTATCATGACGGTAAGCTGTTTGCTGTGCTGCGCCAGTTTGTCCAGGCGGAAGACCTCGGCGGTGAAAATGTCGTAGATCAGCCATGGTAGCGTCATGTCCGTCATCAGGTAGCCGTCATCTATCATGTGCTGGCCCATGGCCATGGGGAACTCGTGCCCGCCGTCGATATCTTTGGCCGTGCCGAAGACAGCGATCAGAGGATCGTAGAAGAAGTTTCCGCCCGCGTTCCTGATGCCGCTGTTCTGCAGCACCTGCGGCGAGCCGATGCCGCCCGCGGCCACGATCACGGTATCGGCCTGGGCGATATGTTTTTTACCCTGCCGTGTGAACTGAACTCCGGTGGCCTTTTTATTCTCGACCATGACACTGTCGACTTTCGCCAGGTCCAGCAGCGTTGCCCCACTGTCCACTGCCTCCTGCACATACATGCGCGCGTTCCACTTGGCGCCGTAGGGGCAGCCCAGGTCGCACTTGTCGCAGCCTGAGCGGCACCTGTCCTGGTAGACGAATTTATTGAGCTTCTGCCAGTTGTAGCCCAGGTCGAGGGCGCTCTGCGCGATGCGCCTGGCCATGGGTCCGATCAGTTCGTCCTTGAGCGGGCCTACGGGCACTTCCCGCTTGACCTCTTTGACATCGTCCCTGATGTCAATGCCGAACTTGTCCCACCACTCGTAGGGCGGCTCGCAAGCGGTGGCATAGTAAACCATGGAGCTGCCACCCACCGTGACCGCGCGCACCAGCCCCAGCAGGCTATTTATTATGTAAAGGCTCTTGTACGGCATGCCGATATAGCCGAAGGCCTGGCCGTAGGCGCCCTTCACCGGAGCGTTGCCGCCCCATTCGAGCATCAGCACCTTCTTGCCCTTGACTGTGAGGTCCCTCGCTACGGCAGCCCCGCCCGGACCCGTCCCCACTACGATGGCATCGAATTTCTCTTTCAAAACTTCAACCATATGACATCTTCCAGCCGCTTTAAT
>CAYVBI010000379.1:0-1524 GCA_964448985.1 uncultured Dehalococcoidales bacterium | reverse complement strand
GGTTCTTTCGTAAAAAAGTTGAATATCGGCCAATCAACGATAGAAGCTCTTTAAAAACAGTTGCATAAAGAAGTACATCGGGTACAAGCCGTATCTGGTATGGTTTTGCTTGCCAACAACGCCAACCGGAGGGCGAGACCCGATGCAATTGGATACTATCACAGAGCTCCTTGACATTCCAAACTATAAAGTGACCCATGTGATCCAAAATGACGGCAGCAGTCTGCATTTTATCGTTGACCAGGTTGAACCGTTGCCACCTGTCTGTTCCGGCTGTGGCCATGTCCATACGGGAGGAATCCACAGCGTGTGGGTGAACATGGTTGAGGACTTGCCGATCAGCGGTAAGAGGGTTTTCCTTCATGTTCCCCGGCGGAAGATCCACTGTCTCGAAGACGGAACGATCAGAGTCGAGGAGATCGCCTGGATCAGAAAGCGCTTTTCTCTGCGGTTTGCCGAGCAGGTTTACCGACTCACCGCCATTGCCACCAACCAGGAGGCCGGCTGGTACATGGGCTTGGACGATGAAACGGTATACCGCATCGACAAATGCATGCTGGAAAAACTGGCACAGGAGAGGCTCGATTCTCTCGTGGCTCCGACTATGATGAGCGTTGATGAGGTCTCCTGGCAGAAGCGACATAAGTATGTCACCAACGTGATCGACATCCAGAAGCGGAAGGTGATCTGGAATCACAACGGTCGCGGGAAGTATGTCCTGGACAAGTTCTACCGCAAGCTTGGCCCGGAAGGATGTGAGAATATCCAGGCTGTTGCCAGTGACGGAGCAAGAGGATTCTTATCCTCCACCAAGGCTTTCGCGAAGGATGCCCTGATCGTCCTGGATCACTTCCACGTGAAGAAGAGCCTCAACGATGCGCTGGATACGGTCCGCAAGGAAGAACTCCGCAAAGCCCAAAAAGAGAACAACGATGAACTGTCCCAGATCCTTCATTGCAACCAGAGATTCATCCTCATGCAGAGCAAAAAGAGCAAAAGGAAGATGGATGTTCTCAACAAGCTTGCCGTCCTCAACGAACGCATTTATCAGGCGATGCTTTTGAAAGAGCAGTTTCTGGCCGTCTACAAGACCAAGGATCAGAAAACGGCCCGAACAAATCTGAAGGAATGGATCATTGCCGCCATGAAATCAAAAATCTCTGCCTTCGTAGAATTGGGAAACAAGTTTTTCCGGAAACGCCACTTCATCCTCAACTATTTCGTCTGCAATATCACAACGGCTATTTCCGAAGGCATCAACAACAAGATCAAACGGCTATCCCGCATGGCATACGGCTTCAAGGACGTCTATTACTTCTTGCTCAAGATCCATCAGCATTGCGGAATGCTTAACCCAAGGGTTTCAACTTAAACACGAAAGATGGAGAGTTTATCATGTCCGCGCAGACGGGAATTCAGAGAGTGGATGGAACGATGATCTCCTGATGCTCCCCCCACCGACTCAGCCGGGGGGAGCAGACTGGGATGAGGAGGAAATAAATGGAATTTATTTTGATACTTACG
>CAYVBI010000378.1:0-1526 GCA_964448985.1 uncultured Dehalococcoidales bacterium | reverse complement strand
CTTCCCCTCCCGCGTCAGCCAGATAAAGCCGTCCGGCTGATCTATGGTGAACTTAATGACGATATCGGCCTCGATGAATTTGGGACCTACCGTAGGATCGTTGACCAGGGCATTAAACAGCGTGCCCAGCACCTCGTACATCTTCTCCGTGCTCACAAATACAGCCATCTGACCTCCTCCTCTGCGAATATTCGGACGTTCCGAGAATATTACAACAATCAACGGTCCATTTACAAGATGGTTCCGTTGATCTGCAAGAAGACGCGCACGAGAAGCACTATTCCGATTATCAGCAGCATCGCCCAGGTGGCCGCCTTGAAGGTCCGCGACTTCATCTTTATGAAGCTGCCGATCACGACGCCCGAGACGAATCCCGGAAGCACCAGCGCCGCCAGTTCCAGTGTGAGGACGCCGGCTTGGCCGCCGGCCCACATGCTGATAAGCAGAGCCAGGTTCAGTATCAGCCAGAGCACGGACAGGGTGGAGCGAAACTGGGCGGGGTCTTCAATCTCCCGTCCGGCGTAGTAGACGATGGGCGGTCCGCCCGAGGCGAACAGGCCCTGGAAGAGCCCGCCGACGAAGATCACGGGAGCAGCGACCCAGCGATTGAGAGGGGCACGAGGGGCAGCGTCGCTGCGGAATAGCGCGATAAGTTCGAGCGTCGATGTGACTATTATGAACAGTCCCAGCAGCGTGACCAGCAAAGTTTCGCTGGTGTAGTCCCTCAGCAGTATGCCGGCGGCCAGGCCTACGGCTGCCATCGGAAGTATGCCGACCAGTATTACTTTCCAGCGTATATGGCTGTGCCAGCGGATGATCAACCAGGTGCTCTGCAACGTGCCGATGGTTACCAGCGCCGGCAGCAGCGTTTCAATCGGGAAGAGGAAAATCCCCAGCGATAGGGAGATGATGGTCGAGCCGAATCCCAGGTAGGTCTCTACAGAGTGAGCCAGCACCAGGACCAGCGCCAGTATCGCGATATCGGTCCAGGCAAATGGTATAGGCACGGTTATTTGGCGCGGTAAATGTCGTTGAAATACTGCGTGGTCATCTCCTTGGCCTGCGCCCGGTCGGGCAGCGAGCCGATCATGCCGTAGATTGCAGCCTCACCGGAAATGTCCTCCTGTTTCAGGAGGGAGACCTCTTTGACCGCATCCGCGAAGTCCTTGAGGAAGGGTTCGACTATTTTCAGGTGCATGGGAGATACGGTAAAGTGCAGGGTGGGCGGCATGTGCTGGCTGTCGATATTCCATCCTCGCACCTTCATGGCGTCGCCCAGCGCGTAGACGTTGAGGGTATCGCTGCCGACTGCGAAGGTGGTGGCGGGCGGATTTCCAACAATATACAGGCCGGGGATACGTTTGATGCCCTCCATCAGCAGCCGTGTCGCCTCCATGGCATCCTTAGCCAGGCGCATATAGCCTTCCCAGCCTAAAAATCTCATCACCGACCAGGCGGCCGCTATGGGCCCTCCCGAGCGCGCCCCCGAGATGGCCGGCGTCGCATAAACACCTCCGTTCCAGTCC
>CAYVBI010000377.1:0-1529 GCA_964448985.1 uncultured Dehalococcoidales bacterium | reverse complement strand
ATACACAATGGCATCATCGATAATTACCAGGAACTGCGCAAAGACCTGATTAAACGCGGCCACCATTTTTCATCCGAAACCGACACCGAGGTCATACCTCATAAAATAGAAGACGAAATGAAGAAGGGCCGCACGCTCCAGGAGGCGGTCATAGCCATAGCGCCCAGGCTTCAGGGGTCCTACGCCTTCCTGGCCATCTCCACCAAAGAGCCCGGGAAGATAGTCGGGACCCGCAAAGGCAGTCCCTTAGTTGTGGGCAGGGGAGAAAAAAGAACCTTCGCGGCCAGCGACTCGATAGCCATGGCCGGCCAGATCGACCAGCTTTACATGCTTGGGGAAGGCGAAATAGTGGTACTGACGGTGGACAAGGCCGTTTTCTACGATCCCACCGGCAGGGAGATAGCCAAAAAGGCTACTAAACCCGACGCCGTGTGGAGCGAAAACGACAGGGGCGGTTATGACTATTTTATGCTCAAGGAGATAATGGAACAGCCCAAGTCCCTGATGGCAGCGGCCTCACAGGATAAGGACATTTTCACCGCGGTGGCTCTGGATATATTACGGGCCGGGCAGGTCATCGTCACTGCCTGCGGCTCATCACGTTACGCCGCCCTGGTGGGACGCTACCTTTTCTCCAGCGTAGGCAAGAAATTTTGCGAAGTTGTCATGGCATCGGAATTTCAGTATTTCGCTGATTCGGTAAGCAAGGACACGCTGGTCATGGCTATCTCGCAGAGCGGCGAAACGCTGGATGTCATTGAAGGCGTCGAGTTGGCCCGCAAGGCAGGAGCGAAGATAGTCTCCATCATCAACAGGCCGCAGTCCCTGCTGGGGGAACTGAGCCACAACGTCTTATACCTGAATTGCGGCCCCGAGATAGGGGTGGCCGCCACCAAGTCCTTCCTCAACCAGCTTGCCCTTTTCTACCTGCTGTCGTTTTCCATGGTGCACTCGTTCGATATGGCGGTGGACAATATCCGCAAGGTCAGCCGCCAGGTCGCCAAAACCATAGACTGGAATAAAGATGAAATAGCCGGAATAACCGAAACATATTACAGGAAAAACGACTTCTACTATATTGCGCGCGGCATAAATTTCGCCATCGCCTCGGAGGGGGCCTTAAAGCTCAAGGAGATATCCTACATACATGCCGAGGGCATGCCGGCCGGCGAATTAAAGCATGGCACATTATCCCTTATTGAAGAGGGCACCCCTGTGCTGGTGATCTGCCCGGGAGATTATACATATAAGGAAACCCTGGGTAATGCTATAGAAGCCAAGTCCCGCGGAGCGAAGATCATCGCTGTATCCGATGTTGATAACGAGATTTACGACCACTGGATACGGCTCCCCAAAGTACATGAGCTCCTTTATCCTGTATTGGCCACAGTGCCGCTGCAATTGCTGGCCTACAGCATGGCCATTAAGCGCGGGCACAACCCCGATATGCCGCGTAACCTGGCAAAGTCGGTAACCGTAAAATAGCCAAAATGAAAATCATTGCCGTTATACCGTGTCTTAACGAAGAA
>CAYVBI010000376.1:0-1531 GCA_964448985.1 uncultured Dehalococcoidales bacterium | reverse complement strand
TTGCGCTTACACTTTTCATAGGTGTGGCCCTGAGCATGTTCACCGCCATCACCGTCAGCAGGCTGTTCCTCTCCTTAACGGCGAGGGCTGTTAAGAATACCTGGTTATACGGAGTAAAAGCATGATCAACATCGTAGGTAACCGCAAGTGGTTCTTTCTTATCTCCATTTGTTTGCTTGTGCCGGGCATCATCTCGATGCTGGCATTCGGGTTCAAACTGGGCATAGATTTCAGCAGCGGGACCGTTATGACGCTACGCTTCAGCCAGCAGGTCGAACAGGGTGTGCTCAGGCAGCAAATGTCCCAGCTGGGGTACGACGATGCCACGATTCAGAAAACCGGCGACGGCGATTTCCTCGTCCGTACCAGGGACATCAATTCCGATGAAAAAATAGCCCTGATCGACGGTCTTGAGAAAGGTTTGAATACGGATGTGACTATCAGGGACTTCGAGACGGTATCACCGGTAGTGGCCAGCGAGGTGGCGCGCAACGCAGCCATCGCAGTTCTGGTGGCATCCATTTTTATGGTACTATACATCGCTTTCGCCTTCCGCCATATGCCCAGTCCTTTCAAATGGGGATTCAGCGCAGTTATCGCCCTTTTGCACGACGTACTGATTGTCATGGGCATTTTCTCGATACTCGGCTGGCTTATCGGCTACCAGGTGGACTCCATGTTCATCGTAGCCATGCTGACCATAGTGGGATTTGCTATCAACAACACCTGCGTGGTCTACGATCGCATACGCGAAAACGTTCGCAAAGGGGTCAGCAAGGATTTCGCGGTAACTGTGAACTCCAGCATCCTGGAGACGATCGCCCGCTGTATCAATACCAGCCTCGTGGTGATTTTAACAGGCCTCGCATTGTTCCTGTTCGGCGGAGTGACAATTCAGCAATTCATCATGGCCCTGCTGGTTGGAGTGCTGGTGGGTATCTATGACTCCATATTTGTGGCCGGGCCGCTGCTGGTGCTGTGGGACCGGGGTCTCAAAACTGAATCTAAGGCCGCATGATAACGATGATCTATACTTATCGATTGATGGAGATTACAAGGGGGCTTTATGGATAGGAACATGTTTATCGGTTTATGGGCTCTGCTCATGATCCCGCTGGCCACATTCATGGGCATAGCGGGTATGATATTGGGCGTTGCGGTAATCCTTTTCCTCGGTATCGGAAGCAAAGAAGGCTGAGTTATCTTCTGCGCATAGTATGAATGCGGGGCGATCGCCCCGCATTCTTTGTTAGGGCAGTGTTAATCGCGCAGCTTGTGGATGGCGCGGATGGATTTAACAAAATCACCGAAATCCTTGGGCGAGTATGACACGGGAGGCGGTCCCAGCGGATCATAAACCTCGGCGTGACCCATGAGCAGTTCGATGGTAGCGGTGACGGAATAAGCCAGCGCCGTGTGGTTGTACCCCCCCTCCAAAGTGAACACCAGCCGATTGTGGCAAAACTGATCTGAAATCGCCTTGATGATCTTGGTCATGCGCGCAAATCCCATGGTCGTAAGCGTCATATTG
>CAYVBI010000375.1:0-1556 GCA_964448985.1 uncultured Dehalococcoidales bacterium | reverse complement strand
ATCCCTGGTGGTGGTAGATTCGGTTCAGACCGTCTACCTGGAGGATATCAACGGGGCGCCGGGCAGCATCAATCAGATCAGGGAGTGCACGCTTCGTTTGTTGAGGTGGTCTAAAAGGACCGGTGTGCCGGTCTTTATCTCGGGACATGTGACCAAAGACGGATCTATCGCCGGACCTAAAGCCCTTGAACATATCGTGGATGTCGTGCTCAGCCTGGAGGGCGAGTCCTTCAACAGCTATCGCATATTGAGGAGCACCAAGAACAGGTTCGGCTCAACCAATGAGGTGGGCGTGTTTGAGATGGGCAGCACCGGCCTAACAGAAGTATCAAATCCCTCGCAGTTTTTCCTGGAATCATACGTAAACGGCGCAATCGGCGCCGCAGTCGTGCCCACTCTGGAAGGCAGCCGTCCCCTGCTGGTCGAGATTCAGGCGCTGACCAGTTCGGCTGCCTACGGTCCTCCCAGGCGGATAAGCAACGGCGTCGATTTCAACAGGCTCCTGTTGATATGTGCCGTCCTGACCAGACGCGCAGGTGTGGGATTGTATAACCAGGATGTTATCGTTAACGTCACAGGCGGGATCAGGATATCCGAACCGGCCGCCGACCTGGGCATCGCCATGGCTATCGCCTCCAGTTTCAGAGATGCCCGGTCCATACCCGGTACCGTGGCGGTGGGTGAGATAGGGCTGAGCGGCGAGCTCAGGTCCGTTCCGCAGATGGACAGGAGGATCTCTGAGGCCGCCCGGCTGGGATTCACCAGATGCATAATACCCGCGGCCGTTAAAAAAATACCTCGAGGACCGGACGGTCTGGAGATCATCAGGGCAGGCAGCATAGCCGAAGCCCTCAAGGTCGGCCTGGAGAAAAAGTCCGGGAAAAAGGATATTGACGATGAGTAAGGCGACCGGCGGCGTGGCCGCCATAGTGGTGGGCGCCGGCAGCGGCAGCAGGATGGGAGCCGGTAAGGCGTTTCTGGAATTGGCAGGGAGGCCGGTCATAGCCTGGCCGGTCGAAGTACTTCAGCATAATAAACATGTGCGAGAGATCGTATTGGTTTTACATAATAGTAGCCTGGAGGAAGGTAAAAGCCTTGCCGGAAAGATGGGATGGTCAAAGGTGAGCCGGATCTGCGCCGGGGGCAACCTGCGGCAGGACTCGGTTAAGAACGGTCTGGACACCATAAGGGGCTGTGAGCTGGTGCTTGTGCACGATGCCGCACGGCCTTTTCTAACCGACAGGCTGATAGATGATGGCATAGAGGCTGCAGGGTTCACCGGGTCCGCAGCTGCGGCTGTGCCGGTCAAGGACACCATTAAGCAGGTGGATGATGAGAGGATGGTGGCTGCGACGCTGCCGCGCAACCGGCTGATGGCGGTTCAGACACCGCAGGTCTTTCGATATAAAATATTGAAAGAGGCATATGATAAGCTGGATGGCGAGGTGACAGACGATGCCGCCGTCGTCGAGCGCATCGGCTTTAAAGTGAAGCTATATGCCGGGGATTATGAGAATATTAAGATCACCACCCGGGAAGACCTGGCACTGGCGGAA
>CAYVBI010000374.1:0-1561 GCA_964448985.1 uncultured Dehalococcoidales bacterium | reverse complement strand
TCTGCAGGTGAGATCGCCCGTCCGCTGTTCAGACTGGTATTGTAGGGACAGGCCTGAAGGCCTGTCCGCTTACTGGCGCACCTGAAGGTACGCCCCTACGGGTTAGTTGATTTGTAGGGGCGGGCTTTCAAGCCCGCCCGGTATTACGGGCACAATCGATAAAGGAGGTAAGGGACATGAAGATACTGGGCATCGTGGGCAGTTGCCGCAAACTGGGCAACACGGAGATATTGGTCAAGGAAGCGCTGATGGCAGCGCAGGAGGAGGGGGCCGAGGTCGATATAGTGAGGTGGACCAACTACGAGATCCTGCCCTGCGAGGGTGATGCCGTCTGCATGTTCCTGGGCAAAGACTGCAAGCACAAAGAAAGGGACGGCCACGACTACCTGCTCAACATGATGTATGAGTTTGACGGGGTGGTGCTGGGTGCGCCCTGTTATATACTCGAGGTGGAGGCGGTGGTCAAGCAGTTCATCGACCGGCTGTTTATCCTCTCCAGCCGTCCCTCAAAAATGATAGGCAAGCCGGCCGCCATCATAGTACCCTACGCCACGCGCGGCTGGACATCATATGCTTTCCTGCAGCCCACCATCGTGCTGCACCAGTTGGGCATGCACATCATCGATAAGCAGCTGATACATATCCAGGCCATGAGCGAGACAGCCGGCGATAGCCTGGCCCGGGAGAAGGCACGCAGGATCGGTAAAGAAGTGGCCCACGCGGTGAAGACAGGCGACCACTCCTACAGGGGCGATCCGGGCGTCTGCCCGGTCTGCCACGAGCGTAACATCCGCATCATGAGCGATAACGAGACCGTGGAATGCGGCATCTGCGCCATACGCGGCAGGTTGAGCATCGTGGATGGCAAGATCAAAGTAGTTTTCCCGCAGGAGCAGCTCAAGTGGCACAGGTTCGCCTTCGAGAGCCTCTACCGCCACGTCACATACGAGATCAAGCCCTCCAAGGACTATTTCATACGCAAATGGCCGGAGCTCAAGCAGGAAAGGGTAAAATATAAGGAATTCCTCGACATCGACCGCAGGGCAGGGGAGGTGCGCTGATGGATGAGCTGATTGCCGTGCTGAGATACTTCCCACTCGATCCCGTGACCAACCCGCCCAACCCCATAAGGCAGGTTGACCTGGATAAAATCGCCCGGGAGACCGGGGCTATCATTTCTCTGGATACTATCATCAATAAAGGCCGCACCGTTGACGGCGATGTCATACGCGAGGAAACCATGAACAGCGCCATCGAGGAGGTCAGCCAGGAAGTTATAACGGTTTCCTGCGGGGACGAAACGGCCTTCCGCTCAGCAGTGCGCGCTCTTTTTAAGTTGTACCGCGCGCCGCGCACGGTCTTCGGCACGTGGGGCAGTTCGCCACGGGGACGTGAGATCGTCTACCGTCTCTGCGACGAGTACGACGGCTGGTATTGAAATTAATACGGGTGCACCTGAAGGTACACCCCTACGGGTTAGTTGATTTGTAGGGACGGGCTTTTAAACCCGCCCGTTTCGCGAATCGGAGTCCCTTAAATACGCCGCGTAACTGCTCAGCGC
>CAYVBI010000373.1:0-1565 GCA_964448985.1 uncultured Dehalococcoidales bacterium | reverse complement strand
GATATATATACGGAGAAAAGGGAAAGATCGCTTTCAAAGCCGGCCATGCTTACCAGAAACGTGGAATGAAAGTCGGGATATACCGTCTTTCCAATATACCCCTTAATATTTATTCTCCTGCCCTGTCCCCTTACGGCAGGGGAAATACAATGTTTTACCGGCAAATGAAATTATTTATCGATAAAGTTCGGGATGAGAATACGCTGAAAAATGCTATCAGCGGCGCCTGGGGTGCTACACCGGAAGACTCGTACCTCACCATGGCCTGGACCCTTGCATCGTATAAGTCCGCCAGGGACGGGATAAAGATTACGCGCGACAATCTATTCAGCGAGATAGAGACTTTTCAGACGTGCCGGCCTCATGATTGGTAGCATCTCCTGTCCGGGCCTATACGAGGCAGCTGAAATTCCTTATTCGTAGACCTTTTCCTCGGCCGCTTCCTCATTGCTCAGGTGGATGTCCTCCTCGATAAACTCCACGTGGAATGTACCTGGACAAAATCACACCGGCACATCTTTTGGACTTATCAGCAGTTCTACGCCTTCCAATACCTGTCTCATTCTATCACCGGTGATCGAGCCGATTTTTTCAACGAGGTCTTTCTTATCAACGGTAAAAATCTGGGTGACATTGATAACACTCCGTTTTGTCAGGCCTGCCTCGCCCTTGTTGAGCATAACATTGCCGGGGGACTGTGCTCTCTGGAGATTTGATGTCAGCGAGCACACAACAACCGTGTTGATGCGGCTTCTATTAAATACATTATTTTGAATAACCAGATGTGGATGACGATAACCTGGTTCAGATCCCGAAGGTTGACCCAGATCAACCCAAAATATATCACCCTGCTTTATTTCCAATAGTCCTGCACCAGCCGGCGGTGTCTGGATTTCATGTGCGCTCTCAGTTTCTCTTCTTCAGCATCAGATAAATCACTATACGCTACATTAATTGCTTCCAATAATCTCTGGTTCTTCAGATTTTGAATAAAGGATATAGCAGCCAACGTAAAAAAGTGACTCCGGGACACCTTCATCTTTTGAGCAAACGTTTCAACTTCTTCAAACAAAGGCTTCCCAATCGATATTGCAGTTTTAATATTAGCCATGCTTCTTACCTCTGGGACTCTTATCAGTATAACTAAGAGTATACTCCATGTCAATATTTAATGAAAACATACCGGCAGCAAAGGTATTGATTAATCAGTTACACAAAGAATATAACTGAATACGTCGGACCAAATCTCAAGGTTGAATGAATCTGTCCGCAGGTTGACGTGCAACAAATTTACTCGTAGACCTTTTCCTCGTCCGCTTCCTCGCTGCTGAGGTGGATGTCCGCCTCGATATTCCTCTCGTCCGTCGTCTTTGCCAGCAGCTCCTTGTAAAACTCGTGCTGAATGATCAGGTTCTGGATATCGTTTGTGCCCGTCCAGATCTGGAGCAGCCTGGTCTCCCTCACGGCCCTTTCAACGGGAAAGACCCTGGTATACCCGATGCCGCCCAGTATCTGCATGGTCTCGTTGGCGATCTCCCATTGTGTCTGGGTTGCGAACCTCTTCA
>CAYVBI010000372.1:0-1575 GCA_964448985.1 uncultured Dehalococcoidales bacterium | reverse complement strand
AGATTGCGGGACCTGACCTTGATGACCGCATAGCATGGCTCGTTGACGATTTATCTCAGTTACTGGCTCAAGCGGATATGGAGGGCATACTTAAAGACTTCGGACGGCGATCCGGCAAGGAAGACCCGGTAGTGCATTTCTACGAGACCTTCCTCAAAGCCTATGACCCGAAGATTCGGGAGATGCGGGGCGTTTATTATACACCCGAGCCAGTGGTCAGCTACATCGTGCGCTCAATAGACCACATCTTGAAGACCAACTTTAACAAACCGCAGGGGCTGGCGGATGAAAAGACGCTTATCCTGGACCCGGCGGTGGGCACGGCTACCTTCCTCTACAGGGTAATAAACGAGATTCATCAAGCTACCGCTGGCAAAGGCCAACAGGGCATGTGGAACAACTACGTAGCGGAGAAGCTCTTACCCCGCATCTTTGGTTTTGAACTGCTGATGGCACCCTACGCGGTAGCCCATCTCAAGCTTGGGCTTTTACTCCAGGAGACGGGCTACGAGTTCAAGAGTGAGCAGCGGCTGGGTATATACCTGACCAACACGCTGGATGAGGCGATTAAGCATTCTGAGACGCTCTTCGCCCAGTGGATAAGCGAGGAAGCCAATGCTGCCGCCAGAGTGAAGAAGGATGAGCCGATAATGGTGGTGCTGGGCAATCCGCCGTATTCCGGGAATTCGGCAAACAAGGGTGAATGGGCAAAACAACTGGTGGGGCGATATAAGACCATTGATGGCAAGCCCCTGGGTGAAAAGAACCCCAAATGGTTGCAGGATGACTATGTTAAATTCCTTGCATTTGGACAATGGCGCATCGAGCGCACGGGACAAGGTGTCCTGGGCTTTATTACCAATCACGCCTATCTAGATAACCCCACCTTCCGAGGTATGCGCCAGTCCCTGATGAGCACATTCACCGATATCTATATCCTGAACCTGCACGGCAATACCAAGAAAAAAGAGGTTGCACCGAACGGCGGCAAGGATGAGAACGTATTTGATATCCAGCAGGGGGTAGCTATTGGTATCTTTGTAAAAGAACGGGACAAGTCTGACACTACAAGAGTCCACTATGCAGACCTCTGGGGACTGCGGGAAGGCAAATATCATTCCCTGCTTGAAAGCAGTGTCGCTGCAACGAGCTGGGCAGAACTCAATCCTATCAGCCCATTTTACTTGTTCATACCGAGAGATGAAACCCAATTAGATGAATATGAGAAGGGTTGGAAAGTCACCGACATTTTTTCTTTCACTGGTGAGGGATTTACTTCACACAGGGATGATTTTGCTGTCAATTTCACATTAGATGAAATGGAAAAACGTCTTAAAATGCTAGCCGAAGATTATAATCCAGATGAGACAATTCGAGAAATCTTCAACCTTGAAGATACTGGCACATGGAAGCTATCAGCCGCCCGAAAAGCACTAAAAAATGATAAGGATGTGGGGAAAGCAATACAACCCTGTCTATACCGTCCATTCGATAAACGTTTTTGCCTCTTGCATGCCAGCATAATGGATCGTCCAAGGATGCAGACACAATCCCAAATGATGAAACCCAATATAG
>CAYVBI010000371.1:0-1585 GCA_964448985.1 uncultured Dehalococcoidales bacterium | reverse complement strand
CGGCCATCAGGGCGCGTGATGAACGAAATTGCCAGTTGAGTTCCAGTAAAGCCGAAGCCGCTTCCAGGTTGTCGGCATCAAACAGGTTCACCTCATCGCTTTTCTGTTTCTTCACCATAAGCGGAGTATGCCCCAGCGTTGGGCGCCTGTCAATTTAGATTCCGCGTTCTTCCAGTATGGCTTTATTAGCGGCAACCTTGTCCGGCGTGAGGTCGTATAGTTTCCAGAACAGGATCGTGGCTATGAGCACTATGACAGCCGGGACCATGGCGGCATGTATGCGTATCCCGAACAGCGCCAGTTCGGGAGATGGGCTAAGCTCCATCATCTTGGCGAGGCTCGGGGCGCCCGACACAAAGCCAGTTGCTGTATGCACGATTGCAAAGATGGCCGCCACGCTTGTCTGCCCCAGTTTAAACATAAAAGCCTGGTATCCCAGGTAAACTCCCGGGTCCCTTCGTCCCGTTTTTACCGCTACGTCGTCCAGGACATCACCCATGGTGGGAGGGTCCATGAACCATTGACCACCAAGTGAAATCCCAAATAAAACCAGGCTGATAATCCACCCGGTAATGCTGTTAACAAATATCATCGGCAGGAATGTGAGCACCATCAGGAATCCACCGACTAAACTGACCATCCTATTGTTATTTACCCTCTTAGAGATGATCATCCAGATTGGAACGAAGATCAGCGCTCCTGCCAGCATACTTCCCATAAGCAATGAAATGGTAGATGCCGATGCGTCCAATATGTAAGTGGTTATATAGAAAGCGCTCATCTGCAGCATGCCAACGGCCATCTGGTAGCCGAAGAATAATAATACTTTACCTACGAACCGTTTGTTTGACAGTGCAATTTTAGCCGTAGAAAAAAAACCTGCCGTTTTCTCTCCTTCCATAGATTCTCTTCTGCGCCGGTAAAGTTCCCTGACCTTTTTTGTTTCGAACGTACCGGGAAGCATAAACAAGAACAGTACCAAACCTATTACAACTGTTGCCCAGGCGGAATTCCGGTAAGTAATGGCAACGCCTGTTGTAATGAACATCGGTGGAATGATCGCCGCCATCACGAGTCCGATGATGCCGAGAATCGTGCCAAATGCCTGGACCGTTCTTCTCTCGTTCAGTCCCCGGAACTTTTCGGGGAACAAACTTGTGACATTTACGTCAAACAAAGTTGCGAAAAGATCATACAGGCAGAGGGATATGGTGTACCATGTAAATATCTCCCACTGGTGCGCCACGGGGTCCAATCCTGTCGGTCCCAAAAAGATAGCCAGGTAGCTGAACAGCCACAAGATGCCGCCGATTATGATGAATGGTGCTCTGCGAAAGCCCGTCCTTTTTTCCCAGGGGAAATAAACGTGCTCCATCAGGTAGCCGGTGAGAGGATCGTTGATGGCATTCCACACCTGGTAGATGATGAATGCTAGAGCAGCCAGTTTCACATCCAGGCCTATTACGGCCTCGTAATAAAAGAAAACAGTGAAGCCGAAAGCTGCGGTTATCCACTGGCTGAACAGCTCCCTGCCGCCATAGCTGGCCATTATCAATTTTGAATTTTCGTAGACTTCCCCGGGACC
>CAYVBI010000370.1:0-1593 GCA_964448985.1 uncultured Dehalococcoidales bacterium | reverse complement strand
ACGACGCCGCTTGAGCCGTTCTACGGCGCACCACGCGAACAACGGCGAACGCAGACGGCGACGGCGACGCGCAGGCCGGGCATCGGGGGAATGGTAACGGGTGTGACCGTGACGTCGAGCGCCATGTCACAACAGGATATTCCCGCGCCGAGAGGCATTTCGCCCGACCTTGTTGTGCGGGTAGACCAGATGCTTGCGGGCGCGCAGACGCCGGAGGCAAGGGCGGCGGCGGGACGGCAGATTGTCGCGCGCTTGACGCAGAAGTATGGCGAGCAGGGGGCGCGGGAACTTGTACAGAATCGCATGGGCAGGTACGAGGCGGCGGCGGTAACACGTCCGACCGCCGGCTACTACAAGGCATTCGATCTGTCAACTGACCAGTTGCGCGGTGAGACGGCGGGCCAGTATGCCCCGCGACTTGAACGTGTCTTGGGTGAGTATAAGGGTGATAAGCGACACCCGCAATACGTCGCCGCCGCCGCAAGACTTGAAGCACTCAAGCCCATTGTCGCCGAAGAAAAAGATCAGGCATACATGAAGACGACAAGCGCATGGGCACGCAAGGCGTTTGCTCGTGACCTCACGCCCGAACAATGGGAACAGAATCTTGCGGAGGGTGAGGCAAAGGGATTGGTCTCGGAAGCTGATAAGCAGTTTGTTAGACAAAGAATACTTGCCGCGCAAGGGCGGCGCATGGAGACGGGCATAGCAAAAGAGGCGGTCGAGGCGGGCAGGGCGCTTGCCGCTGCGAAGGCGAAGGTCGATGTCCTCGACAAAAACAAGGGCGACCGGGAGGAAACCGACCTTGACCAAGAGTACGCGCAAATCATACAAGGACTGACGGCTGCGCAAGCCGCGCAAGTCCCGCGAGTCAAGGCAAGGGCGGCGGCGGAAGCAATGGTCACGAGCGTAGCCGCGACCTTCGGAGACATAGGCACAAAAGAGTTGCCGCTGCATCGAGACTACGTGCATGCGGGGAATCTCAAGGACATGGGCGTCAGTCGCGCCGAGTTCCTTGCGGGCCTGAGAGCCGAACGGGGTGAACAACAGGCGGGTACGAAACTTCTCAAAGACCTGACCGACGATCAGTTGTGGGGACGCGCACTTGGGATGGGTGCCCAGCTTCTCTGGACGAAAGCTCCTCCGCTTTGGAAACGTGACAAGAACGAGGCGACTGTCCGGCACACCGACCCCGAGAGATACGACCCCGGCACTGGCGAGAAGGCGATGTGGGAGGGCGAAGGCCCGACCGACACGAATCCAGTGCGGTATGTCGGCTTGAAGAAGCGGCTGCAACAGCAGTTCGAGCACTTGCGGGACAGCGGGTTGGGGGAAACAGAAGCGCGTCGAGCCATTGTCAGGGCCTTGGGTGCAAAGGGCAACGAGAGAATCTGGGATGTCGTTTACAAGAACACTGACGACGCGAAGCTGAAAGTCATGATGGACGAGAGCCGGAAGCGGGCGGCGGAGGAGTTCACGGCCATGTCAGAAATCGACGAGGCACACGCGCGACTGGCGCAGGGCGATCCGACAATGGCAATCGACATCCTGAAACGGCACGGGAGGACGGTGAATGTCTGAGTTCCTGCCGAA
>CAYVBI010000369.1:0-1598 GCA_964448985.1 uncultured Dehalococcoidales bacterium | reverse complement strand
CTACAGAAAGGAGAAGTGATATGTGGCTATGCAGCAATTGCCGGCACCTTGAGATCGCAGAACATAAGCCGGAGCACTGCCCGGTCTGCGGCGCAGCGCCCGATAAGCTGGTTGAATACAAGAATGATAAGATCAAGGGCACCAAAACTCTCAAGAACTTGCAGGAGGGCTTTGCGGCGGAATCCAAGGCCAACATACGCGACCAGGCCTTCGCCATCAAGGCCGATCAGGAGGGTTACCCCGCCATAGCCGGCCTGTTCAGGGCCATCGCGGAATCCGAGGCTGTCCATGCCTTTCACGAGCTGCGGCTGCTGGGCGTGATCGCTGATACCCAGGAGAACCTGCAGGCTGCCTTTGAACGCGAGAATCTGGCTACAGAGACCTATCCTGAGTTTATCAAGGATGCCGGCGATGAGGGAAACAATGCGGTGGCCACCATATTCGGATATCACCGTGATGTTGAAAGGGGTCACGCTAAATTATATGAAAAAGCATTAGATCGCCTGATGGACCCCGCGGGTGTGGATTACTACGTGTGCAGCGTTTGCGGCTACGTAAGCGTGGGCCTGGCCCCGGACGAGTGCCCCATCTGCAAAGCCCCCAAAGATAAGTTCAGGCGGATCGATTAAAATGCGGCCACCCGCGGCAGCCAATTCAATAGTCTCAGCCGCGCAGCTTTAAATACATCTGCTCGAGGTCTTCCAGCCATAGTGCTGGCTGGGCATCCGACGGCATCCTCCAGTCGCCCCGCGGCGACAGGCTCACGGAGCCGATCTTCGGTCCCTCGGGCAGGCAGGTCCGCTTGAACTGGTTGGCGAAGAAGCGCCTGATGAAATTTGCCAGCCACCTGTTGAGGTCTTCCGGCGTATAGCGGCCGTCGAAAAGCTTCTGCTTCCTGGCCTCATTGGCTAAAAATAGTATCTTGCCCGGGCGCATCCCCCAGCGGACGAAGGGGTAAAGATAGAAATCAGCCAGCTCCACCGGGCCAATGACGTCCTCGCTCCTCTGCGCAATCTGTCCCCTGACAGGCCTTCTCAGTTCGGGGGAAATGGGTGTGTCCAGCACATCCCTCAGTATTTTCTGCGCGGGCGATCCGGCCAATTCCTCGTCGGCCACCCAGCGGATGAGGTAGCGCACCAGAGTCTTGGGGACAGACACGTTGATGTCATAATGCGACATGTGGTCGCCCGAGAAAGTGCTCCAACCCAGAGCCACCTCAGTCAGGTCGCCGGTCCCCAGCAGTATGGCGTTCAGGCCGTTGGCCCTGTTGAAAAGGAATTCGGTGCGATAGCGGGCCTGTATATTCTCGAAGACTAAGTCCTCGCGGCCGTCGTGACCGAGGTCGTCCATGTGCGCCTTGCACGTCCTGGTGATGTCCACGCGCTCGAAGCTCACACCCAGGGCTTTACATAATTCTGTCGCGTTGTCCCTCGTCCTGCGCGTCGTGCCGAAGCCGGGCAGGGTGCAGGCATTGACATTCTTAACGGGCAGGTCGAGATAATGCATAGTTCTGACCGCCACCAGAAGGGCCAGTGTGGAATCCAGCCCGCCGGAGACGCCCAGCACGATGCGGCTAATGTGGGCCCCGGAGAGCTTTT
>CAYVBI010000368.1:0-1599 GCA_964448985.1 uncultured Dehalococcoidales bacterium | reverse complement strand
GATTATCCGGATTGTTTGCCATGAGTACCTCAAATTATTAAATTATTATCAGGCCGTGGCCGCCGCATCCGCGACCTCGATGACCTTTTCCAGACCAGCATTTTCCGCTACCGGAAAGCAGGCCCACTTAAATTGTATGTATTAAAATACCATTATCAAAATAGGCTACCACAATTTTAATCTATTCCGGCCCGCTTCGACTGTCTGGACCATACCCATATACCTTTTAGTTTAATCTAACATGCGATTTGCCATTTTGCAAATAGGGCAGGATTTATGGTAGATTTCAGGTAAATCTGCTTTTCTCCAGTTTACTACACAACTTATAGTAACGGGGTACGGTTAATAGATATTTGATGAGAATTGTACGCCGGCCATACCCGTTTATCCTGGTTATTTCCATTTTAATTTTAACCGGCTTGCTCGTTCCCTTCGGTCAAAGCAGCGCCGCCACGCAGAGGACACTTGCCTGGAGCGTGGTGGATACACCCTGGAACGGTTCCAATGGTATGTTTATACGCACCTGCGGCATAAACGACCTGGCGCTGGGACCGGACAACTTAACCTTTTATGCCGTCAGTACCGATAACACTTCGCCCACCACGGCAAACCTTTTCAAATCCACCGACGCGGGGTACACCTGGTTCTCCAATATCGGCAACAACCTGGCCGCGACACCCGGGGCCCTTTTCCCGGTATGGAATGTAACCGTAGCGCCGGATGATGCGAAATTCATCATCGCCGTCACCTCCGGGGCCGTCGCCCCTGGTGGTCCACAACGTCTGTTTTACTCGACAGATGCGGGCACCACCTGGGCCGATACAGGCCTTGCTCTTGACCCCACTGAATACATAAGCTGCCTGGATATAGCCAGGTACGACTCGGCCGACCGGTTCAGGGATATCGCCGTCGGGACCCGGTACTCAGGATCACCGGGACAGGGCAGGCTATGGATCAGGCCCTATGGTACTTCCTTCTCCGGCGCCTGGGTAGCCCAGGGCGATCCACTCTGGACAGCCGTCACATCGGTGAAATTCTCTCCCGGCTATAATCCAGACCAGACCATGGCGGTCGTTTCGTTCACGGCGGCCGGTGCAGATCTGCACCTGGGCAAACACGATACCGTAGGCAATACCACCACGTGGGACAGCGGCGCCGGCTACACGGCCTACCCGGTGCTCCTCGGCGGATACCTGGCCACTAACATTATACGCACCGGCATCGAGCTGCCCTCCGATTACGTGGGCACCGATTTAAGCCTGCGCGGATGTTTTGTCAACGTATTTGATAATACTACGGCCTCAGCCGTATTTTACATCAGCCCCACGCCAACCACATTCACTATCACGCCGCCTATCCAGGCTGCCTCTGGGCAACGCATATCCTCCATTGCCTATACCGGCACCAATGCGACAGGCATACTCCTGGCCGGCGAGGCCACCGCCAGCACCGCGCGGGCGCTGGCCAACGTCTGGCAAAGCTCGAATGCACAGGCAACCTGCGCTGGCTGTGTCACATGGCTCAAATCCGATAGTCTGAAATCGGCCACCGGCGGCGGCGGCACAGGCCGCGCCAACGTGCTGCTGGCCTGGAGTTCGG
>CAYVBI010000367.1:0-1599 GCA_964448985.1 uncultured Dehalococcoidales bacterium | reverse complement strand
AACTTGTAAACGGCATGGTAGATAAAAAAGGCAGGCTGCTCAGCCTGGCTGACATAGAGGGCAAGATCAGCCCCCACCATTTGCAGGTGAAAGGCGCGCTGAAGATACGCGCTGCTCCCCTTGAATATGTTACAGATGTTGAAGCGCTGGCCGCGTTCCTGGGTGGCAGGGTTGAGAAGCCCGGGATAGGGGAAGATTGGGCGGTGAGCAAGGAGATATTCCCGGGAGTATCGGTCTACCTTGTATTCAACAGGTCCGATAGTGAATTTCCCGCCACGCTGAGAGCACTTTACAGCGGTGATAAGATTAGGATGATCAAGGGTGAAGAACTTGCCACTATCACCATATCGCTGGCCAATCAGCTGTTACGCTATGTGAGGGAAACCAATCCCCATATGAAGCTCCCGGACGTTTGCTACAGGGTTTAGTCTCCTGGAAAATGAAGCATGGATGACGAATTAAAAGCGTTTATCGATACAAAGTTTCAAATCCCGCCCATTGAGGGAGCGGACAAGACATGCTCGCTTGAGGAAGCTGTCAGAAAGCATGTCAGTCCGGGCATGTCAATCCATTTTGCCGGCAGGAGCGGTGCGCTGTTTTACCAGCTGGTGCGTGAGTTCTGGGGGAAAAAAGGGGACTTCACCATCATCAGCCCCTATATATCGGCCCTGCTGCTGGCGCTTATCCGCGGCGGGCTGATGAAAAAGGCCGTGACCAGCTTTGCCGGCAACACCTATCCCACTCCCGGCCCCAATCCCCTGGTGCAGAAGGCCTACATCTCGGGTGCAGTGGAATTTGAAAACTGGACGATGCTGACAATCACACAACGTCTGCTGGCGGGCGCCATGGGGTGGGAGTTCATACCCACGCACTCACTGGTGGGCAGCACCATGGCCGAGGAAAATAAGGGCGATTTCAACGTTATCGATTCGCCCTTCGGCGGCGGGCGGACCGGCCTGCTCAAAGCGTTGAGACCGGATGTCACCTTTGTACACGGCCTGGCCGCCGACCGCTCCGGCAACACCATATTGCCGTATCCTTTGAGCATAGACGCATTCGGGGCCTGGGCAGCCAGGAATGCGGTGGTCGTGAGCGTGGAGCATGTCGTACCTACTGATTATATACGCAGCCACGCTCACCTCGTCCGCATACCGGCCTACATGGTCAGTGCAGTTTGCGAGGTGCCCTACGGCGCCCACCCCGGAGGCCTGCCTAACTGCGGCATACCACAATACGAGGGCTACTTTGAC
Organism: uncultured Dehalococcoidales bacterium; assembly: GCA_964448985.1. Classification (GTDB taxonomy): domain Bacteria; phylum Chloroflexota; class Dehalococcoidia; order GIF9; family UBA5629; genus CAIMUM01. The sequence goes on along the minus strand of CAYVBI010000367.1, from coordinate 349 downwards.
GATTACGAATTTGCCACACTGATACGGGATGCCTCCATGGACGAGACCCGTTTCATGGGGTTTATACGGGAGTGGATTCTCAATTGCAAGGACCACAGGCAATACCTGGACAAACTGGGCAAGGATAGGCTGCGTTACCTTAAGGACAAGGCCAAGCCGCATTCCTGGGTGGTGGAGACGCTGGCTGCCGTGCCGCATATTGAGTTTCAGAAAGAGTCCAACCAGCTTGAAAGGATGGTTATCGCCGGCAGCAGGTATATAGCTGGCCTGTGCCAATCAAAGGGCTATCGCACCATGCTGGCAGGGGTGGGCCTTGCCCAGCTTGCCGCATGGATGGCAGCCTACAGGC
>CAYVBI010000366.1:0-1601 GCA_964448985.1 uncultured Dehalococcoidales bacterium | reverse complement strand
GGGCGCACCTGAAGAGCCTGTCTCAATATCTTAATTGAGGCAGAGCTAACAGGCCAATTCTGGTTACAAAGGATGTGCGGATAATATCCACCATTGCCGTACATCCTTTATAACTATTGTCTTCCCTCCATTTCCGATATAGTGTGCGCAAGTTAAATGCCGTTGCCAGGAGTTTTGCTTCCGCTTTAACATTGGACAGGCCACGTAGCAAGAACTTGCGCGCTGCCTGTTGCTCTTTCATTATGCCAAAGACCGGTTCTGATATCGCTTTGCGCCTGCGCATAAAGCTTTTAGCCTCCTCAGTTTCCATCCATTCACGATGTCGCTGAAGCACAGCCTCGTGTGGCCCTATTTCCAAAGCTCTCCCTTGACGTCTATCTTTGGTGCAGACTCCAAATGCTGAGCATTTCTCACATATGTCTTTAGATGCCCGATATAACCGTTTATTCTTTTTACGCTTCAAGCCAGTAAAGCGCAATGTTTGGCCGCATGGGCAAATGTAGCTATCAGTGTTCATATCGTAGCTAAAATTATCCTTGTGATAAGGTTGTTTTTGTCCTGGTTGTTGGGATATCGACATTGCTATGACCTGTCCCATTTCGGCACAAGTCTGCAGATTCGAACCTGAGCAGTAGCCGGCATCAGCTATAAACATATCCGGACGCTCGCCAGTGGTTTCCTCTGATTGCTTTAACATCGGCGCCAATTGTGCCATGTCATTCTGATACTGTACTACTTCAGCCGCTATGATCAGGTGGCCAGTCCCTTCTGTAGCTTTCACAGGAGATACTACCGCCTGAAGATTATAGCCCGGCACTATCCCCTGTCGACCTTTCATTAATTTGGTATCGCCATCGGTCAGGTTAATATTTTTACTACCTTCTTCTGCTGCCAGTTGCTCCATCGCCGCTTTCACTTCATCCTTCAACTTCTGCTTGTGAGCCAACTGCTGCGGTAAATGAGCTGGTGGCGGGTCATTACCTTGCTCATTCTGTTCCTCAAGGTTGGCTATAGCCGCCTCCGTTCTCTCAAGCAATTGCTGCAGTTTCTTTGCATCATAGGTACGATCCTTCGATGCATTCCCGGCAATCTTGGTTCCATCAACTGCCTGAACTGCCAGATCCACTAACCCTATTTTCACCGCCGTGAGTACGGTCTGTTTAAAGAGTGCTTTCATCGACTCACGGTGCGCCTGGTAAAACCGCCATAGTGTGTTATGATCCGGGTGTTGCCAACCGGTCAGCCACAGGTAAGACAATTGATCCCTGCATGCCGCTTCCAGCTTGCGGGAAGATCGTGTCCCTATCATAAACCCATAGAGCCAGACACTCAGCAGTGCCCGGGGATGATAAGCAGGCGCACCCATGGGGTCTCCCTTTAATCCAATTCCCATGCCCGACCAAAAAGATTGTTCAAGAGTGTCGACAAACGCAGCTACAAAACGGGCAGAATGGTCCTCAGGAATAAGTTCATCCAACGTGGGCGGGAACAACCAGACCTGGTCACGATTCAAGGTACGTAGCGGCATCTATAGCACCTCCAGAAGATATGTGCCATAATTATACAACGTAGGGCTGACTTTTGAGACAGGCTCTGAAGGT
>CAYVBI010000365.1:0-1618 GCA_964448985.1 uncultured Dehalococcoidales bacterium | reverse complement strand
GTAAGCCAATATAAATAACTTGACATTCTGAATGAGTTGTGATACTCTATAGAAATAATAAGAGAAGCAAAGCGCAAAAGGGAAAGTAATATCTATGAATACTCCTAAGACGATTGAACAGGCTTGTAAGTCTCTTCAAGACCTTATAGAAAAGGTTGCCAAAGAAATCAATCAGACTGGACTCTTTGGCGAAATACATCTTGAAGCCGAAGACGGATGGTCTTGGGATACAGTTGTCCAGTTGAAACTCCGTATGCCTAATGGAGGAATCTACGATACGGGATATTCCATTTCTCCCGTCATGGAAGATGTAACTATATCGCCACTCCTAAAGCGGGTTTTGGAAGCTGAACCTCGTATGGAGATTGTCTATTACGTTCAGCATGAAGAGCTTACAAGGGGTGTGTGGCGTTATCCTGATGGGTCTGGCGAACCTGATACATGGGACTTGGCAGATGATTTCAATACCAAGAGTCCTTCAGCAGCAGTCAAGAAAATGATTCTTTTGTACATCGAATTGACAATCAATCAGATGTATGAAGCAATGGATGAAGAAGAGTTGTCAAAACAAATGGAATTGGCAGATGCAGAAATGGAAAGATGGCATCATTTCTCTTGACTTTTGAAGTAATTTCTGATACAGTAATGTCATAACGATGAGGAAAAAGAATGCGCTGTTCATCCAAAGATATGATTTTTGCCGTATTGAGAAAATATCGCGATAGAGGAAAGTATGTAATTGCTTTCCGCTGTCATACCCGTATTCAAAGCGAAGTAGAAAACTTCATGCTTTCTCTTGGCTTTACAATTCAAGATTATTACCTATGCCATGAACGCGATTTTCTCAAAGGTAAGAATTATCCATATCATTTTTATATCTCATCTAAGGGGAAAGAGCGAATGGTTTTTGTGACGGATGTGACAGTCAAGCAAACAAAAAACGGATACAGATTTACAGTTATTCACGAATAATACTTGACTTTTGATAGGATGTATGATAGAGTAAACGTATAAACAATGGGGAAGGACATAAAAACCGCTAAGGTATGGCGGTATCTGTCTAACCCAAAAAACAAGAGGGAGCAGTCCAAATGCAGACGGTAATTCATGAGTATGTTAGGGAGCGTATTCCGGCACGTCTTCGGAGTCATGGGAGCAATCCAGTTCAGGTTGTCGGAGTCATGGTTGCACTGGTTGATAACGGCTTGATTCGCGTGGGATGGTCAAAGACAAATATCAAGATGGGGGATGTTTTTGACAAGGATGAAGGAATTGATTTGGCTATCAGTCGGGCATACGGGAATGAAGAGACTCCCGCAATCCCGGCACAGATGATTCCTCAGTATCGGGCGCTTCAGATTCGGGCGCTTCGCTACTTCCAGCAGGCTACGTTTGCTCCTCTGACTCCTGTGAAGGCGGTGAAGCAGGTGAAGACGGATAAGATGGAGAAGACGGTCGAGCAACTTCTGAAGAGTATTGGAACTTTTGGAATTGGAATTGGAATTGCGGGTGACGGGCCATTTCCTGATTACCTTGCCGCACTCCTGAAGAACAAGTAAATCTGAAGAATCAGCTAGACGAATAATGTCTAGCTGATTCTTTTTTCTTCTAATGCAAA
>CAYVBI010000364.1:0-1619 GCA_964448985.1 uncultured Dehalococcoidales bacterium | reverse complement strand
CCGGCGCCGCTGGGCAAATTTTCTCCGAATTCGTTGCAGATGTCCCAGGCATATACGGCGGGATGGTCTTTAATGGCCTTGATCCAATTCTGGACGCGTTCTTTTTGCCACACCGGCTTCTTGCCCCTGGGCAGCCGATCCCAATCAGCGTCAGTAAAACCCCAGGCGGTATAACTGAACCCCCCGTCCATCACGACCTTCAATCCGGCAGCCTGGGCCTGGTCCAGGAATTTTCTGACCTTGCCGACATCCTCCTCCATACCCCATTCCGTCGACAGTATCTCTATCCCCGCATTCTTCATCTCCACGAAATCCGTTTGAGGAAGATCGATACCTACACCTTTCATGCTATATGTAATCCCCTGTGTTGATTCCGGCACATGATTATCTTTGGCAGGCGGATTCTGATCTGCCGGCAGACAATTGAGGAAAAGGACCCCGGTTGTAAAAATTAAGAGCAAAGGCAATAAGCGCATCCGGTACTCCTTTCTCAACCAAATTATATATTGATGATAGGGCAATTATATCCAATAGTAAAGCTACCCGATGTTGACAAGTATGATCCAGATATACTATATTGCCGATTGTCATTTATGTTTTTTTTATGAATTAATCGCGGATTTGTTTAACAAGCCGGTTACCGGCGGAGGTATTAAAGAGGCATGAGGAAATTAGTTGTTCTGACACTGGCAATTCTGGCGATAGCCGCTATGATTTTTCCATCGGCTGCAGCGGCAAGAGGTGCGGAGGCTCATGCCGGTAAATATAATCCCGAGTCACTCAACACCTGCGGGAAAGATCTTTTTTCATCGGGCGCTGTGACAGGCGGTGGAACATACAAACTCGAAAATAGTCCGGAGCGGTCGGTTTTAAAATCCAGCTACATTGCCGGGCAAAAACTGGTGTGCCTAACCTTCGATGACGGTTGGAAAAACCAGTACGACAATGCTCTGCCGGTTTTACAGCAATACGGATTTAAAGCTACCTTCGCCGTGGTTACTACCTGGATCGGCAATGGCCAGGGGACCGGGCAAGCAATGAGTTACACCGAACTCCACACGCTGGCTGATCAAGGTATGGATATCGCATCGCATACAAGGACTCATCCTCACCTGCCAACGCTGGGCGCCAGTGATCTGCAAAACGAAGTCGCCAACTCGAAATTGGAGCTTGAACAGGAGGGATTCACAGTTAGAACACTGGTCTATCCTTATTACGAATATAACAGCAGTGTTGTTACCGCCGTGCAAAATGCCGGTTATATCTGCGCCAGGTCTGGTGCTCTTGACAATCCCTATAAGCCCTGTGATAGAACCGATCCGAACGCTCAATATTACATAGACGCCATTGAAATAAATACACAGGACATTAACGCTTTTAAAAACATCGTGGACCAGGCAACCGACCATTCCGTCATCTGCCTGTGCTACCATTCCGTATCTGACGCCGGCCTGCCAACTCCCTGTACACCCATAGCTAATTTCGGCGAACAAATGAGCTATCTCAAGAACAACGGTTTTGCGGTTTCACTCTTACCTGACCTTGTTCAGTCTCCCTGGATATCCTGCAGTCCCACCAGCCTGACCTTCAGCGGCATACAGGGTGGAAGCAATCCTGCA
>CAYVBI010000363.1:0-1641 GCA_964448985.1 uncultured Dehalococcoidales bacterium | reverse complement strand
GCCCAAGGCTTCAGGTGAGGCTGTCTACACCATGGACATACAGCTTCCCGGCATGCTATATATGCGCTTCCTGACGTCTCCCTACCCGCACGCTAAGATACTCAAGATGGACACCAGTAAGGCGGAGAAGCTGCCGGGTGTAAGATATGTGTTGCGCTATGATGATCCTGAGCTACCGGAGGCGGCAAATATTGGTCAGATGGCGGGATTCTTCGGCACCGATAAGCCGCTTCCCGGGGTTGCCCATTTTGAGGGGGAGCTGGTCGGCGCCGCCGTAGCCGCCGATACGGAGGCCATCGCGGAGGAGGCGCTATCCCTGATCGAGGTCGACTGGGAGGAGCGGCCTTTCAATCTCGATGTGGAGAAAGCTGCCGAACCGGATGCGCCGCTGTCCTACCCCGAACGCTATGCAGACGCGAACCACTGGAACAAGGGCGTCATTGATACACTGATAAAGGGTGATGTGAAGAAGGGATTTGCTGAAGCAGATAAGATTGTGGAATTCAGGATTGTACGCCGCATTCATACCGGGATGGGCCCGGAGCGCCAGTGCGGAGTCTTCAAGTGGAACGGGGATTGTCCCGAGGTCTGGATCAAGCAGCAAAGGGCACATCTCCCCAAATATCAAATCTCCAGCTGGTACGGCGGGGTACCCATGGATAAAATTCAGTTACATATGCCTTATCAGGGAGGGAGTTTCGGAGGCTGGACCTGTGTCGAATCGTTAATGGGGCCGCACTATTGCGCCGGCCTGGTGGCAAAGAGAACAAGAAGGCCGGTGAAGTATATCCTGAACCGCAGGGAGGATTTTAACGTCGGCTCTATGGACGCAGGGACCTATTTAATTAAGGTGGGCTTTAAAAACGACGGCACAATCACCGCCGTCGATGGCCTCCTCTATAATTTAAACGCATACATGCCGATTTTTTTTCCCGCTCTCCATATCAATGAAAATACCCGGGTTCCAAATATGAATTCTCAAGTTAAAGCTGTATGGGTCAACAAGTGTGAGACCGTTCCCACACGCTGCGAGCTGCTGCCGCCGTGTCTATCCTTTACCCTGATCATGGATCATGTCGCAGCCGAACTGGGGATGGACCCGACCGAGGTTGCGCTTAAAAACGACGGCGCCGAGCAACATGACATGGCCTGGCTCAACGAAGAGAAGAAAAAGCGTGGATTTGAAGTGCGCGACAGCCTGAAGGAATGTATAGACAAAGGTAAGGCTGCATTCAAATGGGATGAGTCCTGGCATAAGGCCGGCACACGAAAGCTCCCCAACGGGAGAATGCACGGCGTTGGCTTCACGTGGACACAGGAGTGGGGTGACTCGCTTGGCAGCGGCGAAGTTGCCATACGAATCGAACGAAAAGACGGGACTGCCACGATACTGGCCATGGGTTGCGACCAGGGTGTCAATGCAGAGGAATCCTACTGCCAGATTGTAGCAGATGAGCTTGGCTTCCGTCTCGAGGATGTGCATTATAACCAGCAGGTTGATCCGGGATTTTACAGGATGACCCCCGGTTCCTCGACCAATATGTCCATTAACGGTTGGGCAGTCCGTCATGCGGCCAGGATTGTAAAGCAGAGGATACTGGAAGCGGTCACCAGCCCTACATCTGTAACCCAGCGAGGCAG
>CAYVBI010000362.1:0-1653 GCA_964448985.1 uncultured Dehalococcoidales bacterium | reverse complement strand
TTCATATACCACCCTTCTCAAGATCAAGCAGGGATCCCCTTCGCGGGCATCCAGGATAGGCCCGATATAGCTGTCGATAATATCGGCTTCAATAGTCTGAATGGCTTTCTTTATGGGTATTTTCAGGTCGGTTTCCATGATCCGGGTAAGTGTCTTGTTCTTCAATGCCTTAGCATTTAGTTTTTCGCCGATTTCTATGGGAAGGTAATTAAGCAGATGATACAATGGCTTCTCGTTGGCAAGTCTAACTCGCTCGATGCGAATAATCTCGGTGCCCTCGGGAATGCCCAGATAATCGGTGATGGTTTTATTGGCCAGCAGCCTGGTGAACCCGATTACCTTGGTTATAATCCTCATCCGCATGGAGTCATGCGAACTGATGTCCACCAGATCATTCCCGGTCCCGGCCAGTTTGGGCAACTCGGCCCTCTCGATTTTCTCCGCCACGAAGGTGCCCTTGCCCTGTTTACGTATAATCAGCCGGTCCTTTTCCAGCGATGAAAGCGCCTGGCGTACGGTAATGCGGCTTATATTGTACTGCTGAACCAGCAAATCCTCGGTCGGAAAGGGAGCTCCGGCCGCTATCTCACCCGATAGTATTTTCTTCCTCAATATGGTATCGAGCTGATAGTAAAGAGGCACCCCTTTTTCTCTTGTTAACATCCTGCTTCCTTGATTGGTATTATCATATCATTACTACAACATTATACAGGAATTGCCAAGGCAATTGTTATAACAACTATAGGCCTGACGGACTATTTACAATTTATTATTATAACATTATAATAATATAAGGAATTTTTCAACTTTTCAGGTTGGCAATAGGGTGTTGGATTTACTGAGTTTGGGCGCCACGGCGCGGATAGCGGCCGATTTTTCATAAAATACTTATTTAAGGAGCAGTGTTATGAGTGATGCACTTACTGTGACGGAGGCCATGGCGAAATTCGCTGCCTCATTAAAGTACGACGATCTTCCTAAAGCGGTGGTCGACAAGGTCAAGATCTGCGTTTTCCATGCGCTGGCCTGCACTTTTGCCGGACGTCGCCAGGAGCTGATCGCGCCCGCCCCTAATTACCTCAAGGAACTGAGGTTGAACGGCAAAGCTTCCACTTTTGTGGACGGCATTAAGGGACCGCCCTGGGAGGTGGCTCTGGTGAACTCGGTGATCGGCCAGAGCACAGGCCAGGAGGATATGCACGCGGACTCGTCCTGCCATTGCGGTTCCATGATTATACCCGTTGCGTTTGCAGTCGGTGAGGAGCTCGGCAGCAACGGAAAAGACGTGATAACGGCCATTGTTCTCGGCTACGATGTCACCGGGCGCATCGGCATGAGCATGCTCTCTCCCGATTTCTCCAAGAAATTCCGCCCCAGCGGCATGTTCGGGCCTTACGGCGCCTCAATCACGGCGGCCAAACTTTATAAGCTCAGCGAAGAGCAAATGGTCGACGGCCTCGGTATGGCAGGCACCCTGTCGTGCGGCAATATGCAGTGGGCGCTGGAGGGCACTCACGAACTGGTTTATCAGAATGGGTTTGCCTGCAGAAACGGCATCTCGGCTGCGCTGCTGGGTAAACAGGGGGTCAAGGCGTCGCACCAGGTCCTGGAGGGCTTCCTGGGCGCCTGGAATACCTACGGGAAACAACCCCT
>CAYVBI010000361.1:0-1663 GCA_964448985.1 uncultured Dehalococcoidales bacterium | reverse complement strand
CGTGTAGTGTGGACTGAGGTGGACCCCATCAGTAGGACAGGATAGGGATCTTATTAAGAGAGGCAAAAACTCTCTCTTAACAACCTGTCCTAATTTTGGGGACCAACTGCACCCTATGACGGAACAGGGATCACTAACTTTCCATTATGAAGCCGATTAATTAAAGAACTTACCAGGCTGGTATGCCAAAAGTTGGAAACTCATCGACCTTGCATAGATATTGCCGCCCAAGTCCCTGCATATTCGCGAGGCAAGAAATAACCTCACGCACTTTAACAACTTGGATCAAGTGAAGGGGATCAACGGTCGATTTTTTAAATTCGATTTCACCAGTACCCGTCCGAATATTGCGCAAATTAGTGAGCTTTGTATCTATGCGTACCAGCTTGTTCACATCGTAACCCTTACCGTCGGCTCGCGGAATAATCTTGAGACAGAAACTTGGCCTAGGCCAAGTTTCCCGAAAAGCAATAGCTTTTGTCAGTTTGCTCTTTGCCGTTATGATTTTCTCTCCGACGGTGTTTGTTGCTGAACACATAACCTCGTCATATATTTGGGTAATTGATATGTCCTGTGCCTGCTTCTTCGGCACGCCACTAATCTCACGTCCTGAGAACCCGTGACCTAAGCCGGTAATAAAGTGCAATAATTGGTAATTCCCTTTCACCCCCTCGTATTCACACTCAATATCGAAGCCAAATTCAGTATAAGAAGTCATCTTCTCTTCGCCACCCCCGGGCAAATGTACAACTGGATCTATGAAGTAGGAGAACCACGCCGTCACCAACGGCTCAGTGGATGGGCGAAGAGGCTTGGGTAAAACCTGCTCCACGATTTTAGGCTTTGTCTCATAAGTAAACATCACTCCCTGTAAGAGCACGTTTTCCGTACCGTAACTATACATCGGCGCAAACGGTGGCATTGACATTGCCTGGGGAGCTCGTTTCAACGTAGTCATTTTTATTTCCTCTTTTCTGTCATTTTAACCTTCTCAATTCCTGTTTTCTATAGTTTGAGCTAAACTAGTAAAGGACTCACCGGACATTAATTTATATACTACTAACCATCTCAGCAATAAAATTGTATTATTTGCTGCATCTCATCCGAGATTCCCTATTTCAATTCTCACCTTGGTGATTATCATCCGTCATTAGCCTTGGTCACAATAATGAGGTGGACCCCATCAGTAGGACAGGATAGGGATCTTATTAAGAGAGAGTCCTGCCATTCCTACAGCGTTTGTTACCTGGGATTCTACCACGTTGTTATAAGTATTCTCCACTGCACCGGTGTACACTTCCGCCGGTGTCCGGTAGCCCAGTGATTGGTGGGGCCGAATGGTGTTGTAGAAGCGGAAATACTTACCAAGGCTAATCCTGGCCTCGCGGCCGTCCTCATAGGCTTTCAGATATACCTCCTCGTACTTTACTGTTCGCCATAGCCGCTCGATAAACAGGTTGTCGTTATAGCTACCCTTGCCATCCATACTGATCCTGACGTCGCGTCTCCTTCAGTAAACTTGTAAAGGCTTCAGCGGTGAATTGACTGCCCTGGTCGGTGTTGAATATTTCAGGCGTACCCCTGCCGAGCGCTTCTTCCAGTGCGGCAACACAGAAGTCGGCATCCAGCGTATTGGATAGCCGCCAGGAAATGACATACCGGC
>CAYVBI010000360.1:0-1679 GCA_964448985.1 uncultured Dehalococcoidales bacterium | reverse complement strand
TTGTCCGTTTAGTCTGCTTCTTCATATGGTTCAGCCTCCTTCGTCTGCTTTACAGTCCCAATAACTTCGCCGCGTTCAGGCCGAGCCATTTCTCCTTGACCTTATCCTTGAGCGGCAGGGCTTTTAGCTCATCGATGCAGCGCTGCCAGGGCACCATATCGTCAGTGGCAAAGAGCACCCTGTCCTGCAGCAGGCTGTTGCCGTATACCATCAGCGGCTCCCAGCCGGTGCCGGGCGTGCCTATGTACTTTGGGGCAACTGCGCCGATCTCGATATATACGTTCTTGTGCTTCCAGGCAACCGCGACCATCTCTGTAACCCATGGCCAGCCTCCGTGGTTTCCAATTATCTTCAAATCAGGAAAATCGCAGGCTACACGGTCTATATATATGGGACGGCTGAAATCGATGCTTCGATCGATGGTAAAGTTGATGGAGGAATGGATCGTCACAGGTATGCCCAACTCCTGGCACTTGGCATATACGGGGTACAATCTCCTGTCATTGGGATACATGCGCTGCGCCCAGGTCTGAAAGTTGACGCCGCTGAAGCCGCGCTCCTTGACCTCGCGCTCAACCACTTTGACCATATCATCATCTTCCAGGGCGTTTACGGTCAGGTAATAACGCGGGAACTTCTTGGGATATTTCTTAGCTATTCTATAGGTAGCATCGTTCAGCTTCCTGTAATCACCCAGCGCCCATTCCGCCTGCAGCACGCCGTGATCCACGCCTGCAGCGTCCATGGCCTTGACCATGCCCTCGGCAGTCACATCATACATGGCTGATACTTCATAAGCGGACTCCGCATAGCCCCTCATAAAGCTGTTGAGGAATAAACGTTTGGCTTCCTCGACGTCACCAACCCATTCGCGTACAGGTACGGTAACCCTGAAATCTACGATCATCTGTTTGCACCTCGCTCAATTATTTCTGCTTGGTCTTGTCCAGCGCTGCCTTGGCCCGCATGGCGGCCTCCATGCCCGTCAACGTGAGAACCACGTCGTGCGCCTCCATCTCCATTTGCTGCTCATAGTCCTGATATGTCCCGTAGTTGAGCTGCCGCTTGGCCAGCTTAATAGACAGGGACGAATTGGCCGCAACCTTCTTAACCAGGTCCATAGCAACTGCGTCGAGTTCCTCCGGCGGCGCCACCCGGTTGACCAGGCCCCATTGCTCAGCAGTGAAGGCATCGATCCTCTCATTGGAAAAGATCATCCATTTTGCCCTGCCGATGCCAACCAGCAGCGGCAGCAGCTTGGTGCCGGCGTTGGTCACTCCAGCCCCAACGTTTGTCTCCGGAAATCCGAATTTGGTGCCTTCGGCAGCTATACGTATATCGGCGCTCATGGCCCACTCACAGCCGGCTCCCAGCGCATATCCGTGGACGGCGGCTACGATGCATTTCTCCATGTTCAGCATGATGCGCGTGGTGTCCTGCAGGACCTCCACATGACGCAAGATGTCCTCCACCTGCATGCCCAGCGGGCTTTCGGAAAGGTCGTCCCCGGCGCAGAAGGCCCGGCCCTCTCCTTTAATTATCACCCCCTTGACTCCCGTATCCAGCGCCGCCTCTGCCAGCGCCTGGTGGAAATCTCTCGCCAACTGTACGTTGATGGCGTTTAACACCTTGGGGCGGTTGAGCTTGATGACCGCTATACCATCGATTTTATCGTAGAT
>CAYVBI010000359.1:0-1684 GCA_964448985.1 uncultured Dehalococcoidales bacterium | reverse complement strand
GCGACTATCCGATTTCGACTACCACCTGCCGCCCGAATTCATCGCCCAGCACCCGCTGGCCCGGCGCGATCAATCCCGCCTTATGGTGATCGACCGCCGCAGCCAGAGTATCGAGCACCGCCATTTCTACGAGATCAGCAGATATTTTAATCCCGGCGATACGCTGGTTCTCAACGATTCCCGCGTCATACCGGCCCGCCTGAACGGCGTAATAGAAGGCAGCGGGCGCAGGGCAGAGGTATTGCTGCTCAAGCGCCTGGAGGACGGAACATGGGAGGCGCTGGCCAGGCCTGGACGGCGGCTGATGCCCGGGTCAAAGGTGACGGTACCGGGCATCAAACCCGGGGTTGAAGGGGATCTGACGGTCAGTATTCTTAAAACAGGGGAGGGGGGCCTGCGTACCGTAAACCTGGGAGGTAACGCCCTGCCGGACGGCTACGGAAGCATGCCTTTGCCGCCTTATATACATGCACGGTTGGCCGACGATGAGCGTTACCAGACGGTGTACTCCAGGCCCGAGGGCAGCGCGGCCGCCCCCACCGCGGGACTGCACTTCACCCCGGGACTGCTCAACGAATTGAAGGACAAAGGGATCGAGCAGGCCTTCGTTACATTGCACGTGGGGCTGGATACCTTTCAACCGGTGCGCGCGGAGGACCCGTCCAGGCACCACATACACACCGAATACGGGCTGGTCAGTCCGGATACGGCAGAAATGATAAACGGCACTCACGCCCGCGGAAAACGCGTGATAGCCGTGGGCACGACTTCAGTGCGGCTGATAGAAGCGGCCTCACAGGAAGGCCGGACGGAGCCCTTCGATGGACAGGTGGGGCTTTTCATCCTGCCAGGCTACCGATTTCAGGTCACGGACGCCATGGTCACCAACTTCCATCTGCCCAAATCCACCCTGCTGATGATGGTGTCGGCCTTCGCCGGACGCGAGTTTATACTTGATTGTTACGAAGCAGCCAAAAAGGAAGGCTATAGATTTTTCAGCTTCGGCGACGCCATGCTCATCATTTAAAGCGCCTTCTCAACGATCTCGGAAAGTTCCAGCACGCGGACTTTGTCCGCCTGAAGGTCGCCCAGGCCGTCCTCCATCATGGTGACACAGTAGGGGCAGGCCACGCATATAGTATCGGGCTCCTGCTTGAGAGCTTCACCGACCCGCTCGATGTTGATGCGCTTCCCGGTATTTTCCTCCATCCACATGCGTCCGCCGCCGGCGCCGCAGCAGAATGACCGCGCACGACTACGTTCCATCTCAATGGGAGGCCGGCCGGTGGCCATTGCTATGACCTCACGCGGCTGATCGAAGATAGAGTTATAGCGGCCCAGGTAACATGAGTCATGAAAAACCACCTTTCCCACATCCGCCGAAACATTCAACTTCAATTTCCCCGAGCGCGCCAGGTCTCCGATCAACTCACTGTGGTGCAGTACCTGGAAATCAGCGCCGTACCGGGGATAGTCATTTTTAAGGGTGTTGTAGCAGTGGGGGCACTGGGCAATTATTTTCTTTACTCCAAGCTCCCTGAACTGGCCAACATTCTCTTTGACCATCAGGTCGAAAACGTACTCATTGCCCAGCCGCCGCAGGCTGTCGCCGCAGCATTTCTCGTCACGCCCCAGTATGCCCCAGGACAAGCCGGCGGCATTCAGGATATTGGCGATAGCAACC
>CAYVBI010000358.1:0-1689 GCA_964448985.1 uncultured Dehalococcoidales bacterium | reverse complement strand
CTTGAAGTTAACACCGGCCGGGGTCCGCTTGACTGCTCTAATGCTACGATGAATATTCTTCTGGCTGCCCATGCCCTGGGGTTGGGAGCAGTCTGGGTAGGAATTTTCCCAGTGCAGGAGCGCATAGAAAAAATAAGAAGATTACTCGATATACCGGCGCACATTATTCCCATAGCGCTGGTTTCCCTTGGATATGCTGATGAAAAACCACATGTGGAGGACAGGTTCAAGGAGGAGAGAGTGCATCATGATTGCTGGACGAGTGGGACGGTGACCTGCCTGTAAGTATTATGCCGATGACAGTGCAAAATGCAGCGACAACGTATTTGTGGAGTAGCAGGTAGATGAATTCACTACTTGACGGGATAACGGTATTAGACCTGACTGACGAAAAAGGTTTTCTCTGCGGGCGGATACTTGCCGAGATGGGCGCCGACGTTATAAAGGTTGAAAAACCCGGAGGCGACGCCTCCCGGAAGACAGGCCCGTTTTATCACGATGAACCTGATCTGGAGAAGAGTCTGACCTGGTTCGCGTACAATCTGAATAAACGGGGTATAACTCTTGATATCGCTTCAAACGATGGATGGGCGATCTTCCTTAAATTAATCGAAAGGGCAGACATTGTCATCGAGTCGTTCCCTGCCGGTTATATGCAACAAATAGGGCTCGATTACATCGTACTTAAAGCAATAAATCCCAGGATCATCATGACCTCCATAACACCTTTTGGGCAGACGGGTCCCTACAAGGATTATGTTGCTTCGGATATCGTCGTCCAGGCCATGAGTGGATACTTATATCTTTGTGGTGACCCCGACCACCCTCCCATGCGAATAAGTATTCCCCAGGCATATCTTCATGCCAGCGGTGAAGCCGCGATAGCTACAATGATGGCGCTCTATAACCGGGAAAACAGCGGCGAAGGACAATATGTGGATGTTTCGGCGCAACAGAGCATGGTCAGGAATACGGTCAATGCTGTTCCTTTATGGCTGACCTATGGTGAGATACTGGAGCGATCCGGAGCATTCAGAGTCGGGCTTGGCAGGAACTTGCGCGCACGACAGACATGGGCCTGCAAGGACGGATTTGTAAACTTCCTGTTTGTCGGGGGAATACTGGCGGCGGTAGCCGGATCGTCCGGATTAACGGACTGGCTTGAGGAAGAGGGCGTGTCGACCGATTACTCCGGTAGCTTAAAGGACTTCGACATATCCAAGTTTACTCAAGAAGAGTGGGAGCAAATGGAGGCGCCGGTGGCCAAGCTCTTTCTAAAGTATACAAAAAAGGAGCTGTTTGACGAGGGAAATAGAAGAAGAGTCAGCATATGCCCGGTTCACTCGCCGGAAGAGGTCGTTGACTATCCCCAACTGGAAGCCAGGGGGTTTTGGGCGGAGATCAATCACGAGGAGCTCGGTACCTCGATCAAATATCCCGGAAGCTGCATCAGATCTACTGATATGCCCGCCCCCGAGCTGCGCAGGGCGCCTCTTATCGGCGAGCATAATATGGAAATATATCATGATGAGCTGGGATTATCCGCCCAAGAGATCACCCGTCTGCAGAAGCTGAATGTCATTTGAATGTGAAGTTATTATGAGTAAACTACCATTGGAAGGCGTCAATGTCCTTGATTTTACCTGGGTGATAGCGGGCCCGCTCATCACGAAATGCCTGGCCGATTAC
>CAYVBI010000357.1:0-1700 GCA_964448985.1 uncultured Dehalococcoidales bacterium | reverse complement strand
GAAAACGGCCAGAAAATGGCCAGAAACCTGGTCGGCTTACTGGAAAAAGCAGGCCTATCCTTCGGCATACTCGGCAACGATGAGGAATGCTGCGGAAATGAAGTGTATTCCCTGGGAGAGACTGAGTTATTTAATGCCCTGGCAAAAAAGAATATTGATAAATTCAGGGAATTAGATGTTAAAAAGGTAATCACACTGTGCCCGCACGGGTACAATATCATGAAGAACCAATACCAGGGCATGGGTTATGCCTTTGACGTTTATCATTATACGCAGGTATTGGACAGCCTGATAAAGGACAAAATGTTAATACCGAAGGCTGGTAAACAAAAATTCACATACCATGACCCCTGTTTCCTGGGCAGGCATAATAAGGTATATGATACGCCACGCACGGTGCTGCACAGCCTCACAGAAGTGGAGCTTCTCGAGATGCCCAGGAATAGGTCAGACGCATTTTGCTGCGGAGGGGGCAGCGGCAATTTCGTTACCGATTACCTGGCCGGGGGACAGGACAGCCCCGCCAGAACGCGCATCAGGGAGGCCGCCTGGACCGGGGCCGATATCCTGGCGCTGGCCTGCCCGGGATGCATGGTGATGTTTCAGGACGCGATAAAAGCTGAAAACCTTGAAGGCAAGCTCCAGGTCAAGGATATCGCTACGATAATCAAAGAATCAATGGCTGCTTAACGGCTACGGGGAATCGCACAGAACGGGAAATTAGTGGAGATCGCTTCTACTCGGCTATTATTTCTTTTTGATCGTAGAAATCTTAAACACCTTATATAAGCCGCAAAATCCGGTTATCCCTGTGATAAGTGCGATCAGGCCTAAAACAATCAGAACTATCATAGCCACCAAGCCCCATGAACTCTGAAAATAAACGCCCAACCCTACCAGGATAATTCCAAGTATGATCCTGATAACCCGATCAACCGTGCCCTCATTCTTCTCCATGTCGTCACCTTCCTTGCGGAAATTCTAATTGTTGTCCTGCTATCAGTCAATCAGGACTGGCAGGATTTGACTTAAGCCCTGGAAACAACATATCATTATTATGAGCATATGCTCATAATGCAGTTGGAGAAAACATGACAAGACCCAGAAAATGCAGGCGCATAGCTTTCATGCCGGGAGTCACCTATTTTAAGCCGGCGGGGATACCCATGAGGTTCCTTCAAGAAATTCAATTAACCCTTGAAGAAACAGAGGCCATACGCCTTAAGGACATCGAGGGGTTGGACCAGGCAGGCTGCGCAGAGCGCATGAATGTCTCCCGGCCCACGGTCCAGCGCATCCTGGAATCAGCACGTAAGAAGATAGCTGATTCGTTGCTCAACGGCAAGGCCATCAGAATCGAAGGCGGCAATGTCGAAATGCTTCCGCAGCATTATATTTGCGAAAACGGCCACCAGTGGGATGTGCCGCTTGAGCAGGCCATGGCGGAACCGCTGCAGACCTGCCCTGTGTGCAGTACCACCGCGCCGGCTTCGCTCCCGGAGATCGATTCAACCTGGGGGCGTGGACGAGGGGGCAGATGTCATAGAGGAGGATCGAACCGCTGAAAAGGTCGATCAGCGCGTATTGAAAATGTAAAAGGGGGTGAACAATGCCATACGGAAGAGGATTCGGAATGGGGAGAGGTATTGGAATGGGTGGAGGTTTCAGGGGAGCCTATGCAGCATGGCCGTATATCGGCC
>CAYVBI010000356.1:0-1708 GCA_964448985.1 uncultured Dehalococcoidales bacterium | reverse complement strand
CACCATCACCGGCAAGAACAATGTCAATATCTCCGCCATGCAGGTGGCCCGCATACAGCCGAGGGGCGAGGCGCTCATGATACTGTCCCTGGACGAGCCGGCCGATGATCCTATCATCAAGAAGATACTCGAGGTGCCGAATATCACAGGGGTCAAGCTGGTCAAACTATAAGGGTGCGCCTGTGTACAGGTCAGTTTTGCCTGCGCAGGTATAAAACAAACAGCAAACCGATTACTACCAAGAAAGCCGCCAGCGCTATAAAGAACGCGGGATCGATGCCTCCCTGGACAGTCAAACTGCCGGCATGAGTATCATTGACTGTGACCTCATGTTTGCCCGGCGCTATCCCCGTGATATCGAAGTTGACCGTGGCCGTGCTGCCGGCCGGCTGGCAGTCCCTCCGGCAGCGATTCCATGTTAACGGAGTTGGCTGCATCGAGCGAGCCGGCCTCGGTGCTTATGGTTATGACGCCGGCCGGGGTATTAACCTGTCTCGACTGGTTGTTGTCTGTGAAAGTTACGGGTATGGTCCACCACAAGGTATTGGCATTGCCCAGCGAATCGGCGCAGTCATAATCGCCGTACAAGCGTATACGGAAAAGCCCGTTGGGCCTGCCTGATGGTGCGCCCCAGCTGTTGAGTATAAGCCAGTAGTGATTATCCGGATTGGGGTCCTCGTCATGGTATCCCACGCACAGCACCGCGTGCCTGCCGCACATGTTTGTGGTCCGTCGCGGAAGGACGCCCCGGCGTTGCTCCAGGGTACGGCTTTGCCGAGTATCGTGGAGTAAATAGTAACGAACGAATTAGGATTGCCCCCGCAGCAAGCCCAATTGGGACCACTGCCATTCTGGCAGGTGGAGTTGAAATACTGGATCAAAAACCTTTCCCTGATGTTTTTTTGAACGGCAAGCGCAACCTCTATTACCCCGGTGCCGGTCCATACCCAGCAGTTGCCGCAATTGGGATTCTGATTGCGCTCGGTTGGTACGTAATTTAAATAGGGAAGCAGGCCATGCTGCGTTAAGTACCGGCGCCTGCAGGATGATGCAGAGCGAGAGCAACAGAATGATACGGATTATCAGGGCCGGTGCAGATCTCATATTTAGCTCCTTGCAGGTATTTAAGGACATTGACGATATTTTGACATGCTCCGGCCGTAAATACAATAGGTTTTTACTGTCGTAGTGCGGATTTTTAAACCTGCCCTCGCAAGCATAGTATAATTATCCCCATGGATACCCATAGCCTTCCCATGCTGGAGTTTCCGCGTGTGCTGGAAAGGCTGGCTGATTATACCTCGTTTACAGCCGGCCGCAATCTGGCCCTCGCCCTGCAGCCCACAGCCGATGCCGAGCACGTCCGGCTTCTGCTCAAACAGTCCGCCGAGGCCAGGCGGCTGCTGTCCGTCAGGCCTGATTTCCATGTAGGCGAGGCCTACGACGTGAGGGAGGATGCCGCATGCGCCGGCAAAGGGGTATCCCTCGATCCGCTGACCTTGCTCAGAATACAGAAAACGCTGGCCGCCTGCCGCATTGCCCGCAACGGCCTGCAAAAGATGTCCGCTGACCTGCCGGCGCTGTGGGGTATAGCGCAGGACATCGCCGCGCTGCCGGAGCTGGAGGGCGAAATCGGCAGGTGCCTTTCACCCACCGGGGAGGTGCTGGACTCGGCCTCGGCCCACCTGGCGGATGTCAGGTGGCGGCT
>CAYVBI010000355.1:0-1709 GCA_964448985.1 uncultured Dehalococcoidales bacterium | reverse complement strand
GCTGAACGTTGTTCCAAGATCTATGCCTACTGTTCTACCCATTTTATCCTCCTACTGTTCCAGTTTTTATTTATGAGTCTCATTATTCAATAGATTCATTCTCGGGGCCTTTACTATTTGAACCCGCCCCGGCATGGTTCCCTTTACCGACCGTTACCTGCGAGGCCCTGAGCACCTTGTCTTTAATGGTATAGCCCTTCCTGTGCTCGGAGACTACAGTTCCCTCGTCCCCATCTCCATAAGCGACCGCCTCATGAAAGTTGGGGTCGAACGTCTGGCCCACGCACTCGATCGGTGTACAGCCGTGCGCCCGCAGGATATCCTGCATATTTCGGTGAATGATCCTGAAGCCTTCAACCCAGGTTGAGTCTTTAAACTTGGGATCAACCATATTAAAAGCGCGCTCCATATCGTCTGCAACAGGCAGCAATTGCCTCATCATTTCAGCATTTGCCCATGATTGATATTCCTGTTTCTCCTGTTCCGTCCTCTTCTTGAGGTTCTGATAGTCGGCCCTCTCCCTTTGCGCGTCGGCCAGGTAGGTATTAGCCCTTTCCTCTGCCTCCGCAAGGGCCTTTTTCAGGTCAACTATATTATCCTGCTCCTGTGAAACGGATTCCTCTGCCAAAATAACCTCCTGATTCAATTACTGGCTTTCATCGCGGCAAACTCTGGCAACCAGTTCGCTTAACAGCCCTGAAATATAATTCACAGTTGAGATGGCCTTCGAGTAGTCCATCCTCTTGGGGCCGATAATTCCCACTGCTCCCTGCACCTGGTCAGGTACGCCGTAATTGCTGAATACAAGGCTCAGGTCATGCAGGGCGGATTCGCGGTTTTCTTCGCCGATAATTACCTTGACCCCTTCATCCGTAACCTGCCAGTCGATTACATTCCTCAGCCAGCCCTTGGCTTCCATCAGTTCGAGCACGCCCAGCATCCGCTCACGTTGCACAAACTCAGGTTGCTCCAGCATCAACCGCACTCCCTCAAAGTATGAAGTCTCATATTCAATGGCGTCTTCACTGGCCATAACTTCGCGGATGATATCAGAAATCTTTTTCTCCCGCGGGCTCATCTCCAGCTTCCTGGCAGCTATCTGGCCGCGCGTGCGGCTTGCGTATTCCCTGTTGAACTTGACAGCCGCTTCGCTTAACTGCGCCTGTTCGACAGGCTCTGCAAACTTAATTGTCTGCCGCCGCAGGACCGCGTTGCCCAGTATCAGAACCATCATGGCGATATCTAGCTGCATAGAAATCAGCTCGATATGCTTGTACCTGCACTCGGCTGATTTTGGGAAAGTAACAATGGCCGCATTTCCCACCAGGCGCGCCATTACACCGGCAGCCATCTTCAGCAACCTGTCATATTCGTCAACGGCTGCATCCAGCAGGTGCCTGATACGTCTCTGCTCGTCGCCCGGAAGGTCTATATGACCTGATATATTTTCAACGTAAAACCTGTAGCCTTTATCCAGGGGGACACTGCCCGATGATGTATAAGGCCGTATTATATATCCTTCATCCTCAAGGGAGGCCATGTCATTCCTGATCGTAGCCGGGCTCACACCAAGGCTGTGATGACGCAGAACGGCCTCCGATGCCACCGGGGTCGCCGTTGCAATATATTCACTGACTATGATTTTTAAAACAGCGTCTCGTCTTTTATAAGCAGCCTTGCTCATTTTTTAGCACTCTCCACTTTAGACT